>DASWPR010000307.1:0-15893 GCA_036398455.1 Dokdonella sp. | reverse complement strand
AGGGTTCACCGGCGGTGCCGGATCGGCGAGGAAGTACAGGTTGATGTCGTCGCTGCTGATCGACGGGCTGTAGCCGTGATAGTCGCCGCTGGCGAAATCGAACGAGCTGCCGTTGTCGTCCTGCACGACCGCCTGATTGATCGTGCCGGTGACGACGTCGCCGCCGCCCGATGCGCCCTCGAAGCCGTTGCAGAAAACCGTATCGGCTGCGCTGCAGGGCAATACCGTCGCGGGCGTCACGGTCAGGCTGACCGGAACCGAGATCAGCGGCTGGTCCGGATCGTTGGTGGTCACGCACAGCTCGGCCGTATAGCTGCCGGCCGCAAGACCGCCGGCGGCCGGATTCGCCGTGACGGTGACATCGACATTGCTGCCGCCGGCAACCGAACCGCTGGCCGGCGCGGCCGTCAGCCAGCTGACGACCGGACCCGTGCACGGCGCGCCGCCACCGGCCGCACCGGTCGCGCGGACCAGCCATGCGCCGTCCAGGCCGAAGTCGGAGCCGGCACCGGTGAGGTCGTTGTTGGCGAGGTTGATGATGTCGGTCACCAGCGTGTTGTCCGAGGAACCGGACACATACGTCACGCTCGGCGAATCGACGTCGAGTGCCGCCGCCGAAACCAGCCCATTGAAGCCGCCGACCACCAGACCCCATTCATCGACGAAGCCGATGTACACGTCGCCGGCACCCGGGACGCTGAAGCTGGTCGTGTAGGTCTGGAACGCATCGAGGCTGTCGATCGACACGATCTGGTCGACGCCCAGACGAACCGCGTTGGTGATATCGCCGGTTGCCGCCGCGTCGTAGTAGACGACCAGGTTCGGCTGCATTCCGGTCGTCACGCCGCTCGAACTCGGCCACAGGATCGAAATCGAGTCGACCGTCAGCGCGTCGGTCGCGCTGAAGCGATTGACGTAGACCGCGCCGGAGGTCGCGACGCCGTTGTTGAGGCCGATCGCAGTCTCGTACGTGCCGTCGTCCGCTACGAAGGTGATGGCACCATCCGCTGCGCGCGGCGACCAGGGCGCCGGCGTGCGCGAGGACGACAGTCCGCCGCGTGCCGCGAACGAGGCCAGCGGCTGTTGCCGCAGCTGCTCGAGGTAGCGCAGCTTGTCCGCGTCCTGCGGGCGTGCATTGCCTACGCGGCCCTTGCTCAGGCCCGCCACGTGCGGAACCAGCAGCGGCCGCTTCGCGGTGGAGCCGCTCGAAGCGATCGAGTAGGTCAGCGCGTTGCTGCCGGCGGCATTGGCGATGTTCAGCGTGTCCGTCGCAGTGGCGTCCGCCACCACGGTGAACGCCAGCGAGGTCGGCGCCACCGTCGCGGCCGGGTCGTTGCCCGTGCTGCCGCCGACGATCGTGATCGCATTGCCGTCGCCGTCGAACGCCGTGTCGACGATGGTTGCCGGGAAGCCTGTCGTGCCGGTCGTCGTGATGTGGACATAGCCGTAGCACACGGTGCCGACCACCGGATGGGTCAGGCGGCCGTCGCAGTCGAACTTGACGCCGGCATACCCATCGGTGCCCGCAAGCCAGCCCGCGGCGGCCGTGACGGTACCGTTGCCGGTCTGCGTCGAGAACACCGAACCCGGTCCGACCACATCGCCCGGCTGCATGACTACCGCATTGCCGGTGCCGTCGACCACGTACTGGGTCGAGTGCTCGGCCAGCGTGTAGAAGGCGAAGCCGCTGTTGTCCCAGAAATTGAAGTCCCAGTCGCCGGAGGTCGGGCCGGTATCGTCGAACGCACTGGTCACGATGTTCAGCGAGGTGCCGGCGACCGAATCCGCCACCGCATGACCGAGCGGGCCGGAGAGGATGATGCCGTTGCTGCCGCCGTCGGCAGCGAAGTTCGCGACGACCGTGCAATCGGTCGTCACGGCCGCCGTCGTGTACACGATGCCGGCGAGCGCGCCGCCGCAGGTGCCGCCGACGCCGTCGATGTGGAAGCCTGGGTCTGCGGTCAGCGTGAAGGTGGTCGTGGCGCCGTCGTTGACCGTCTGCACGGTCGCCGGCGCGACCGAACCCGATGGCGTACCGACGCTCGGCGTCACCGTATGCGTCACCACGCTGGTCGTCACGGTCAACGTCGCCAGTGCATCGGCTGCGTTGTTGCCGGCATTGGTCTGCAGGTCGCCCGCGTGGATCGTGTTGTCGTAGCCACCGGCGGCGGCCGCCTGCACCGTGCCGCTGAGCGTGCACGATCCTGGCGGAATCGTCGCGCCGCTGGCCAGCGTCAGCGTGCCGGCGGTGAAGCTTGCCGTACCGCCGCAAGTCGTTGCCGCCGCGCTGGCGACGAGACCGGCCGGCAGGGTGTCGACCAGATCCGCGCTCAACGTGATCGCGGCAGCGTTCGGATTGCTCAGCGTGATCGTCGCGGTGCTGTTGGCATTGACGACGACGCTGGCCGGCGCGAACACCTTGGCGACGGTCGGCGCGACCAGAGCGGCCGCCGGGATGGTGATCGCGTTGCCGTCGCCGTCGTAGGAGTACTCGACGACCGTCGCCGGGAAGCCCGCGGCACCCGTGCTGGTGATGTGCACGTAGCCGTAGCAGACGGTGGCCGGCACCGGATGGGTCAGACGGCCATCGCAATTGAACTTGACGCCGGCATACGCGTTCGTACCTGCCAGCCACTCGGCAGCCGGCGTACCGCTGCCGCTGCTGGTCTGGAACGTGGAGGAAGGCCCGACCGTGTCGCCCGGATGCAGTGCGGCGATCGTCGTGCCCGACACGACCAGGCGGTTGCTGTGGGTGCTGACCGACCAGAAGCGCAGTGCGCCGCCGCTGGCCCAGAAATTCAGATCCCATTCGCCGCTGATCGGACCGGTGTCGTCGAACGTGCCGAGGACCAGGTTCAGCGACGTGCCATCGGTCGAATTCACCACGGCGTGATTGAGCTGCGGCGAATGATAGACGCCGTTGGAGCCGCCGCCGGTGACGGTCAGCGTGGCGCTGGCGGCCGCCGCATTGCTGCCCGCGCTGGTCTGCAGGTCGCCCACGTCGATCGTGTTGATATCGCTGCCAGCCGCTGCCGCCTGCACCGTGCCGCTCAGCGTGCAGGAGGAACCGGCCGGAATCGTCGCGCCGGCTGCCAGCGTCAGCGTACCGGCGGTGAAGCTCGCCGTGCCGCCGCAGGTGGTGGCCGCCGCGCTGGCGACGAGACCCGCCGGCAGCACGTCGACGAGATCCGCACTCAGCGTGATCGCGGTCGCGTTCGGATTGGTCAGCGTAATCGTCGCGGTGCTGTCCGTGTCGACCGCGACGCTGGCCGGTGCGAAGGACTTCGCTACGGTCGGCGCCAGCAGTACGACGTCGGTCACGGTCAGCGTCGCCAAAGCATCAGCCGCATTGGTGCCCGCCCCGGTCTGCAGATCGCCGGCGTGAATCGTGTTGACGTAGCTGTCGGCCGTCGCCGCCTGCACCGTCGCGGTGAGCGTGCACGAACCCGGCGGGATCGTCGCGCCGCTGGCCAGCGTCAGCGTGCCGGCGGTGAAGCTCGCCGTGCCGCCGCAGGTGGTCGACGCGGCGCTGGCGACGAGACCGGCCGGCAGGGTGTCGACGAGGTCCGCACTCAGCGTGATCGCGGCCGCGTTCGGATTCGACAGCGTGATGGTCGCCATGCTGTCGGTATCGACGACGACGCTGGCCGGCGCGAACGATTTCGCCACGGCCGGCGTCGCCAGGCCGTTGCAGCTGCCGATGTTGGTGTTGTCGATGACGAGGTCGTCGGCGAAGAACGTATTGCCGGCGGTATTGCCCGAACCGCTCAGCTGCGAAACCGCCACATCGGTGATGTCGGTGCCGGCGACGCTGTCTCCGCTCGGGTCGTTGTAGATCTCGACATTGTCCTTGCAGATCTTCAGCGCGCCGGTGGCACGCTCGACGATCAGCTTGATGTTGAAGTACGTCGAGGCCGGCCAGGTGGCGCCGGTGTCGACCAGAGTGGCCGAGCCGTCGGGCGCGAAATGGGCGATCTGGATCTTCTGCACGACACTGCGCTCGAACTGCAGGATCGACGTGACGAGGCCGGCCGGGGTGTCCTGCGGATTGAAGCGCCAGTTGGCGCCGTTGGTCGTGCGCGTCATGCGCACGTTCGCACTGATCAGCGCATACGCGGTCGTGCCGGCTGCCTGGTCCGGAGAAATCGCCAGCGCATAGTTGCTGGTCGACGGACTCGCAGTCGACGTGATGCTGAGATGCTGCGCGCCGTTCGCGGGCGTCGTGTTCGCCACGTTGACGCTGCGCGCGGCCCAGCCCTGCTGACCATTGATGCCGCCGATGGTGAACGGCGATTCGAAGCCGCTGCTGTAGTTGACGACGCCCGGCGAGGTCGCCTGGTAGGTCGCGCTGACGGCGGCCGCGTAGCTGCCGCCGTTGGTCTGCAGCGAGCCTGCGGGAATCGTGTTGACGTAGACCGCCGCTGCGGCAACCTGCACGTCGACGCTGATCGAGCAGCCCGCCGGAGGAATCTGCGCGCCGCTCGCCAGCGTGACGGAACCCGCGCCCGAAGCCGCCGTGAGGGTGGCCGCGGAGCAGCTCGTCGACGCGTTCGGCGTGGTCGCCACCGTCATGCCGGCGGGGAACGTATCGACCAGGTCGGCCGTCAGCGTCAGCGGCGTGGCGCTGGCGTTGGCGCCGAGCGAAATCGTCAGCGTGCTCGGCAGGCTCGCATCGGCGTTGGTCGGCGCGAATGCTTTGGTCATCGTCGGCGGCGGAATCAGCGCCGGATCGACGTTGACCGTGTAATCCTCGGCCTGTCCGTAAGACGTGCCCGATGCATCCGTACCGCTGCAGGCGGCGCCCGGATCGTTGTACTTCTTCACCGCGCGCATGCGCGTCTGGCCGGTCAAGGCGTCGAGCGGAATGAGCAGCGGGCTCGCTACGCTCTTGCCGTCGACACCGGTCGAATTGACGATCGAACCGATCTCGTAGCGCTCGGACGCATCTTCGTTGAAGACGCCGTCATGGTTCCAGTCGACGTAGAGTCGATAGTAATTGGTGAAATTGCCGTCCGAATTGCCGGACATGGAAACCGCGTAGGTCGAACCCGGATGCAGGTTGCCGACGATCGCCGTGAAGTCCTCGTCGGCCGGCGTGCCGCCGACCGCTGCACCGGTGGTGTTGTCGATATTGAACAACGCCACATGCGTGATCGGTTCGACCGCATTGGTGAACGCACGCGTGCAATACGGCTCCGGAAACGCGAAAGCCGCGCCACTGACGGCGAGCCCTCCGGTCGCGATCACGGATGCAAGAACCGCCTTCAGCAGACTTCTCATGCCCAACCCCCGATTGGTCAAACAACAAGGCGGATCAACTCCGCCCAAACGCAGTGCCGCCGTCCTAGAACGGCAGGCAGATTTGACCCGTCATTGAGCATATTGCCGATATTCCGGAGGCCCGTAGAGAACAAGGCCCGGAAACGGACACACGCAACGCGAATCCCCAGTTTTACCCCAGCGGAAACATTACGCCCAACGGCGTCGGGCGCACAAGTGGGCTGCGATGTAAAGACACGGGAGCCGTTGCGGCGATGACGCGGTGCGTCGATGTCGGGCGACACCGGCGCACGCACCCTTGCGGCTGCGGCCATCGAGTCATCGCGGTATCGCTGTCGACTGCGCGACCGCCGCGGCCGAAAAGAAAACGGGCGCCGCAGCGCCCGTCAGATCCGCTGAAAGCGCGGTGCGCTCAGGCGGATTTCTTCCACTGTCCGAGCGCCGCCAGGCCGTTCTGGCGCGCGCGCTGCGCGACCGTCTTCTGCGCATCGGCGAAGTTCGCCTGCATGTCCTTGCCCCACAGCGTCAGCGCGGCCGTCTGCATCGCGCGGCCATAGGAGAACGACAGCGGCCACGGATGCGGACCCATCTGGTTCATCGCATTGAGATGCGCGGTCGCCTGCTCGTCGGACTGGCCGCCGGAGAGGAACACGATGCCCGGCAGCGAAGCCGGCACGGCGGCCTTGAGGCAGCGCACGGTCGCCTCGGCCACGTCGTCGACATCGGCCTGGTCGGCGCAGTCGGCACCGGCGATGACCATGCTGGCCTTCAGGATGGTGCCTTCGAGCAACACGTTCTGCTCGTACAGCGCGCCGAACAGCGAGCGCAGCGTTGCCTCGGTGACTTCATAGGACACATCGAGATCGTGCTCGCCGTCCATCAGCACCTCGGGCTCGACGATCGGCACCAGTCCCGCTTCCTGGCACAGCGCGGCGTAGCGCGCGAGCGCATGCGAATTGGCTTCGATGCAGGTGCCGCTCGGCGTGTCTTCGCCGATGGTGATGACCGCGCGCCACTTGCAGAACTTCGCGCCGAGCTTGGCGTATTCGGCCAGGCGCTCGCGCAGGCCGTCGAGGCCTTCGGTGACCAGTTCGCCCGGGAAGCCGGCCAGCGGCTTCGGACCGCGGTCGACCTTGATGCCGGGCAGGATGCCGGCATCGAGCATGATCTTGGTGAATGGCACGCCGGCCTTGGTCGACTGGCGGATCGTTTCGTCGTACAGGATCGCGCCGGAGATGTGGTCGCCGAGCTTCGGCGTCGTCAGCAGCATCTCGCGGTAGGCGCGACGGTTTTCCTCGGTGTTCGGCACGCCGACCGAGTCGAAGCGCTTCTTGATCGTAGTGGTCGATTCATCGATCGCGATGATGCCCTTGCCCGACGCGACCAGGGCCTGCGCCGTGGTTTCAAGCTCTTCGATACTCATCAAAAACTCCGTGGAAAACGAAAACACGCGGCGGCCGCGGGCTCGTGCCGACCGGGTCGGTTATTTCAGGGGCGGCGATTATAGGCCAGTTCGGCGCGGCCTGCGCCGCGCCTGGCTAGGCCGGATTCAGTGATCCGCCCAGGCCAGCTTTTCGACCGCGCAGCGCTGCATCACCGCCGTGCGCGCGGCGGCGTCCGCCGGCAGATTGAACGGAAAGATGAGCCAGCTGAACACGCGGTCGCGCCCGGCGTTGGACACCGTCGGCGTGAATTTCATGCTCGCCGCGGCGCTTGCTGCAACCTTGCCGAGATCGCCTTCGGGTACGACCTTCTGCACCTTGATCGTGCTCGTGCTGCCGTCCTTCTCGACGACGAAGGACACGGTCGCGCAACCGGGCTGTTCGATGTTCTTGCCGTAGTTCGGCGCATCGGCCTGGATCGAGGCGCCGTCGAGCACCCAGTAGCCCGGCAGTTTCTCGGCGGCGACCGTACGCGGCGGCACGGTCGATTGCGCGAACGCCGTGGAGCAGCAGGCGATGGCGAGCAGGGACAAAGAAAGGCGCGACATGATCGGTTCCTCCGGCAGCGCCATCCAGCGATCGTGGCGTGAGTATTCTACGAGCGTGTCGCGAAAATGCATGTCGCGCTGCATTGTTGCGCGGCTGTTGAGATATCGACTACTCGGCGTGCGAGCGCTTTTCTTGCGCATCGGAGGCGGGGAACGCAGGCGGCAAACCGCGTTCACGCAGGCGTTCAAGGAAGCCGGCAAGACCGCGCGCGCCAAGAGCAAGGCGAATGCCGAAGGCGAGTTTGAGGATCTGTACGCCCAGCGCGACACCGTCCTGGCGAAGCAGCGTGCCAAAGTCGATCCGGGTCACCTGGGAGTCAACCCCGAGGCGCAGAACGACTCCGGTGAGATCGAGCAGGGCATACATTGCAAACGCGACGCCGAGCACGGCAAAAGCGATGGTTTGCAGCTGCACAGGCTCGATCGGGCTCTCAAACGTCTGCTGGCTCGAACGACTGACCGCGAGTCGCGCGAGCAATCCCGGATACACCCAGAGGAGAGCGGCAAGCGCGACCAGGGCCGATGAGATGCCGATCAAAATCCCGCTTGCTCCCGGTCCTGACGCATCCCCCTGCAAGCCCGCGAATGCAAACGGCAGACTCGTCAACGTGTCGACGAACAGCATGATCGCACCGAGCCGGATCACGATGCACAAAATCGAATACAGCGACGTACGCATGACGCTTACTCCGTCAAGCCCATGATGAACTACAGATCCCCCAGCCCTTCCGCCACGCCACCCTGCCCGACCTTGAGCAGCTTCAGCGTATTGGTGCCGCCGAGCTGGCCGGTGTGGTCGCCGGTGGTGACGATGACGCGATCGTCCACGGCCAGAAAGCCGAGCGTGAACAGGTGCCGGATCGCATCGCGTGCGGCCTGCGTCGGACCGACGCCGAGCGCATCGAACTCGACCGGATGCACGTCGCGATACAGCAGCATGCGCCGGCGCGCAGCCGCGTTGCGCGAGAGCGCGTAGATCGGCACGGTCGAGCGGTAGCGCGACAGCCACTGCGCGGTGCCGCCCGACTCGGTCAGCGCGACGATCGCGCGTACATGAATCTGGCCGGCCATGAACATCGCGGCGAGCGCAATCGCCTGGTCGGTGCGATCGAGGCTGTGCGCGCCGGGCTTCAGATCCTCGGTCGGTTCGAACTGGCGCTCGGCGCCGAGGCAGACGCGCCGCATCGCCGCGACGGCCTTGTCCGGATGCTTGCCCGCCGCGGTCTCCTGCGACAGCATCACCGCGTCGGTGCCGTCGATCACCGCGTTGGCGACGTCGAGCACTTCGGCGCGCGTCGGGATCGGCGACTCGACCATCGACTGCATCATCTGCGTCGCGGTGATCACCACGCGGCTGCGCAGCAGCGATTCGCGGATGATCTTCTTCTGCAGGCCGGGCAGTTCGGCATCGCCGATTTCCACGCCGAGATCGCCGCGCGCGACCATCACCGCATCGGACGCCTCGACGATCGAGGTCAGGTTCTCGATCGCCTCGGCGCGTTCGATCTTGGCGACGAGTGCCGCGCTGCCGCCGGCTTCGCGCAGCAGCGCGCGCGCCTGCTCGACATCGTCGGCCGTCTTGACGAACGAGACCGCGAGGAAGTCGGCTTCGAGTTCGGCGGCCAGCTTGATGTCGGCGCGATCCTTGTCCGACAGCGCGGCGACGGTGAGTCCGCCACCGAGGCGGTTGATGCCTTTGCGGTCGGACAGGCGGCCGCCGGCGAGTACGCTGCAGCGGATCGTCTGGTCGCCGGTATCGAGCACCTCGAGCGAGAACAGGCCGTCATCCAGCAGCAGCACGTCGCCCGCTTTCACGTCGCGCCACAGATCGTGATAGCTGACGCCGACACGGCCGGCGTCGCCCGCGGGAGCGTCGAGGTGGCAGTCGAGCACGAAGATCTGGCCCGGCACGAGCTCGATCGGACCGCCCGCGAAACGCTCGATGCGGATCTTCGGGCCCTGCAGATCGGCCAGTACGGCGACTTCCTTGCCGAGTTCGGCCGCCGCTGCGCGGACCGCGGCGGCACGGCCGCGGTGATCGTCGTGCGTTCCGTGCGAAAGATTCAGGCGCACGACGTCGACGCCTTCGGCCAGCAGCCGCTTCAATGCACCGGGCGCATCGGTGGCAGGTCCGAGCGTGGCGATGATCTTGGTACGACGCAGTTGCGCTTGCACGTGCGGGGCTCCTTGGCTGGATGGACGCGAGACGGCCGCCGGGCGGCACGCGGTTCGCCGATGGGATGCCGGAGTGCCGGCGCCGCAGCGCAGGCATCGACCGAGAGTCCTCCGCATGATACGCGAGGCGCCGGCGCAGTTCAGAGGCGCTTGCCGCGGCCTTGCCTGCTGGCAGCCCGCCCGTCCCTTGCGGCGACCGGCCCGCCCGGCTCCGCATTTACATTGTTGTAAATTAGATTGCACACAATCTATATTTGTGATGGAATAGCTCCATGCCGCACACCTCCCCCAGCGATCTCCACCTCGACGAGCAGCTCTGCTTCGCGCTGTACGCGGCATCGCGCACGCTGACCGCTGCGTATCGTCCGCTGCTCGAACCGCTCGGCCTCACCTATCCGCAGCACCTCGCGATGCTGGTGCTGTGGGAGCGGGACGGCCTGACCGTGAGCGAACTCGGCGAACGCCTGCTGCTCGACTCGGGCACGTTGACGCCGCTGCTGAAGCGCCTGGAACTGGCCGGCCTGATCGTGCGTGCACGCCGGCAGAGCGACGAGCGCGAAGTCGAGATCGGCCTGACCCGCAGCGGCCGCGCCCTGCGCGCGCGCGCCGAGAAGATTCCGGCCTGCCTGCTGCAGCAATGCGGCCTCGGCCATGCCGCGCTGGTGCGCTTGCGCGGCAGCCTCAACACCCTCACCGAGAACATTCTTTCCAACCCGCAAGGAGTCTCCCCATGACCATCAGCAAGATCCTCTACACCGCGACCGCCACCGCCAAGGGCGGTCGCGAAGGCCACATTCACAGCAGCGACGGCGTGCTCGACTTCGACCTCAAGGTGCCGAAGGAACTCGGCGGTCCCGGCGGCGCCGGCAGCAATCCGGAGCAGCTGTTCGCCGCCGGCTACTCGGCGTGCTTCGAAGGGGCGGTGCGCTTTGTCGCCGGCCAGCGCAAGATCGCAATCAAGGAAGCCAGCGTGACCGGCCATGTCGGCATCGGTCCGCGCGAGCCGACCGGCTTCGGCATCGCGGTGCAGCTCGACGTCAGCCTGCCCGGCCTCGACCGCGCTGTTGCGCAGGAGCTGATCGACACGGCGCATCGCGACATCTGCCCGTATTCGCATGCGACGCGCGGCAATGTCGACGTGAAGATCACGCTGGTCTGAAGCGTCCCGACACGGCGATCGCCCGGTGCGTGCGTGCGCCGGGCGATCGTCGTCGCGCGTTTTTCCGCCGTGCGGGCCGCTTCGATCCGGGCAGCGTGTGCGCTGCCCGACGGACGCGCCGGATCAAAGGGCCGCGACCAGCATCGACGGGGCTTCGACGATCGCATCGGCGCCTGCGGCGCTCAGTTCTTACATGCTGCCGAATCCCCAGGCGGCGCCGATTGCGCGCACGCCATTCGCACGTGCGCCTTCGATATCGAAATGGCGGTCGCCGATCATGGCCGCCGCGGCGGCGGGTCGTCCGAAATCGGCGAGTGCCTGCGTGATAAGTCCGGCTTTCTCGCTGACGCGGCTGTCCGCGGTCACCGCGTAGACCCGCTCGAAGCGCGCGCCGAACGGAAGGCTCGCGACGATCCTGGCGGCATACAGGTCGGGCTTCGAGGTGACCACGGCCAGTGTCGCGCCGCGTGCCGCGAGCGTTTCGACGGCCTCGGCGATGCCGGCATACACCGTGTGCTCGCGCCAGCCGATCGTCGAGAAGCGTTCGCGATAAAGCGCGACCGCCTGTTCGACCGATGCCGCGTCGTCACCGAGAGCCAGCGGAAACGTCGCGCGCAGGGGTGGACCGATCCATGTGCGCAAGGTCTCGCGCGCCGGCAGCGACGCGCCGAGTTTTTCCAGCGCGTACTCGATCGAGGTGACGATGCCGATTTCGGAATCGATCAGGGTTCCATCGAGGTCGAACAGGATCAACGACATCGGAGATTCCGCAGAGCAGCCGCGCGCCTTCGGTGCTTGGCTTCTTCAGTGCTGCGAACGTGCCTTCAGCGCCGCGACCGCGGGCAGTTCCTTGCCTTCGAGGAATTCCAGGAATGCACCACCGCCGGTCGAGATGTACGAGACGCGGTCGGCGACGCCGTACTTCTCGATCGCCGCCAGCGTATCGCCGCCGCCGGCGATCGAGAACGCGTTCGACGCCGCGATCGCCTGCGCCAGCGTCTTCGTGCCGGCGCCGAACGCGTCGAATTCGAACACGCCGACCGGCCCGTTCCAGACGACCGTCCCGGCCTTGGCGATCAGCTCGGCGTAGCGCCTGGCCGTGTCGGGGCCGATATCCAGGATCATGTCGGCATCGCCGACGTCGGCGACCTGCTTCACCGTGGCCGGCGCATCCGCCGCGAACGCAGGCGCGACGACGACGTCGCTCGGGATCGGCACGTCGGCGCCGCGCGCCTTGGCATCCGCGATGATGCGCCTGGCGATGTCGAGCAGGTCCATCTCGACCAGCGACTTGCCCACGTTGTATCCCGCCGCGGCGATGAAGGTATTCGCGATGCCGCCGCCGACGATCAGCTGGTCGATCTTGCCGACCAGATTTTCCAGCAAGGTCAGCTTGGTCGACACCTTCGAGCCGGCCACGATCGCGAGCAGCGGCCGCGCCGGCTTGTCCAGCGCCTTGGCGAGCGCATCGAGTTCGGCCATCAGCAGCGGACCGCCGGCGGCGATCTTCGCGTAGCGGATCGCGCCATGCGTGGACGCCTGCGCGCGATGCGCGGTGCCGAAGGCGTCCATCACGAACACGTCGCACAGCGCGGCATATTTCTTCGACAGGGTTTCCTCGTTCTTGCCCTCGCCGACATTCATGCGGCAGTTCTCGAGCAGCACGACCTGGCCCGGCGCGACATCGACGCCGTCGATCCAGTCCTTGATCAGCGGCACGTCGCGGCCGAGCAGTTCGGCGAGCTTCTTCGCCACCGGCGCGAGCGAATCCTCGGCACTCCACTGCCCTTCCTTCGGCCGTCCCAGATGCGAGGTCACCATCACCGCGGCGCCCTTGTCGAGCGCCAGGCGGATCGTCGGCAGCGCCGCCAGAATGCGCGTCTCCGAGGTGATGCGACCGTTCTCGATCGGCACATTGAGGTCTTCGCGGATCAATACGCGCTGGCCGGCGAGATCGAGATCGCTCATGCGGACGACGGACATCGGGACGCTCCTGGCTGGGCAAACGGCCTGCCATTACAGCCGGAGCGGCGTGCGCGCGCAAACGCCGTGCCCACGCAGGCGCGGCGCAGTGACGATATGCCGCAAGCGCCGCAACGCCGCGCTGCGCCGGCTTGGCACCGCGGCCGAGGTCGCCAATGGCTCCTGCGCGCACCCAGCGCGAGCGCTAGCATGGCGGCCCCGTCGACTGCGGAGCCCGCACATGAGCGAACACACGGCCAACGTCCGCTGGCAGCGCGGCGACGGCGATTTCGCGCAGGGCCGCTATTCGCGCGCGCATCAATGGCGCTTCGACGGCGGCAGCGTGATCGCCGCCTCGCCCTCGCCGCATGTCGTGCCGGCACCGTGGTCCGATGCGGCCGGCGTCGATCCGGAGGAAGCCTTCGTCGCCTCGATCTCGAGCTGCCACATGCTGTGGTTTCTCTCGCTCGCGGCCGAGCGCGGTTTCGTCGTCGACCGCTATGAAGACGATGCCGTCGGCACGATGACGCGCATCGCGCCACAACGTCATGCGATCACCGAAGTGGTGCTGCGGCCCTCGATCGGCTATGCCGCCGGCGCCGCCGCGGACGCCGCCGCCGCAGGCGCGCTGCACGAAGCCGCGCACGAGCGCTGCTTCATCGCCAATTCGGTCAGGACCGTGATCCGCGTCGAGCCGCGCTGAGTCGGCGCCTAGCCGACCAGCTCGCCCGGAGTGACGCGCAGGTCGAGCCGGCGATCGCGCCGCAGCACGCCAACGACGACGTCGCGCCCGATCGCTTCGGCGTTCAATGCGCGATGCAGCGCGTCGATGCCGTCGATCGCCTGCGCACCGAACGCGATGATGGTGTCGCCGTTTTCGAAGCCCGCACGCGCGGCGGGCCCGCCGGGCGCGATCTCCATCACGCGCACGGCCGAATCCGATGCCAGTTCGAAATAACGCACGTAGCGGCGCGGCAGGCGCAGGTTCTGCGCACCGAGGCCGAGCGAGGCGCGCCGCACGCGGCCGTGCCGCATCAATTCGGTGACCACCTGGTTGGCGGTGTCGATCGAGGTCGCGAAGCAGATGCCCTGTGCGCCGGCAATGATCGCCGTGTTGACGCCGATGACACGCCCGCCCGCATCGAGCAGCGGCCCGCCCGAATTGCCCGGATTCAAGGCCGCATCGGTCTGGATCACGTCCTCGATCAAGCGCCCGCCGGTTGCGCGCAGGCTGCGCCCGAGTGCGCTGACGACGCCCGCGGTGACCGTGCAGGCGAAGCCGAGCGGGTTGCCAATCGCGACGACCAGCTGGCCGACGCGGATCGTGCGTGCCGAGCCCAAGGGCAGCGTCGGCAGCGGCTGCGCCGAGGACACTCGCAGCAGGGCCAGATCGGTGTGCGGATCCTCGCCGAGCAGATCGGCTGCGAAGGTTTGTCCGGCCGTCGTCGTCACCTCGATGCGGCGTGCGCGATGCACGACGTGCGAATTGGTCAGGATCAAGCCATCCGGCGTGAACAGGAAACCGGAACCGCCGCCGCCCGGCAGCGCGCGGCCGTTCTCGTCGCTGCGATCGGCCACGCTGATTGCGACCACGGCGTGCGCGGCGGCGTCGACCACGTCGGTGACGACGCGCGAGTAGGCATCCAATGCGGCTTGTTCGCCCACGGACGACGCCGGCGCGGCATTCGCGTCGGGCTGGAAGGGCGCCTCGTCGGCGCGGAAATCGGGATCGGTATCTAGCATGCCGCCGAGATGGGGGCCGCATGGCGCGGCTCAAGTCGCGGCTCGTCGCTCGCCGCCGCAGGCCAGCCTGCGGTCTATGCCGGCGGGGCGGCCTGCTCGTCCTTCGCCGCCGGAACATCGCTGCGCCTCAGCACGCCGATGTAGTACGTCACGTAGTAGCCGATGAACAGCGCCAGCGTTGCCGAGGTCAGCGGGCTGTGCTGCAAGCCGTCGAACGGATTGGCCGCGCCGGCCTGCTGCGCCTCCTGCAGGCTCGGATAGAGCACCGCGAAGCGATAGGCGAGGCGACCGAGCAGCAGTGCCGACAAGGCCACGCCGATCGCGCTGTGCGGCGTGTAGAAACTGCCTTGCGGCGTCGTTTCGAACTGCGTCCACTTCAAGCCGGCGAAGGCGAGCGCGATGCCGCCGGCCAGGCCCGCCGCGGCCGCGAGCATCACATCGGTCTGCGTCAGTCCGCGCAGCAGCACGAAAGCGCCGGCCAGCGCCAGCAGCGCGATGCGCAACTTCATCCGCAGCGGCTGCACCGGCTGGCGGCCGAACAGGCTGCGGAAGCGTCGATACAGGCTGAAAACAACGATCAGTGCCGCGAAAACAGCGGGTACCGCGACGTTCGGAGTCATCGGGTTTTCCGGATCGAGGCGACGACGACGTCGCGCGCCCTAGCTTATCCGAGCCCGCGGCCGGCGCACGCGCCGGCCGCGTAAAGATCCGCGCGATCGCGTGCGTTGTTCACCCCGACGATTTGCCGGCTCCGAAATGGTAGTCGAACTGCACCCACCATTGACGGCCATAGGCATCGTACCAACCGGCCGAATAGTTCGGCCATCCAGCGCTCTTGTCGATCGGCGAGGAATTGCGCAGGTTGTTGACGATCAGCGATATGTCGGCACGGTCGCTGACCTGATAACCGACGCTGCCATTGAACAGCGTGTAGGAATTGCGCAACCCGCTGTAGTCGTTCTTCGGTATGCGCCCGTAGCGCGTGCCGTCCACCGTCGCGCTCCATGCACCGAGGTTCCAGCTGAGCGCGAGATTCGACTTGGTGCGCCAGTCCGACTGATAGAACAGATCGTTGAGGTAGTCGTAGACCGGATCTCCCGGAAACTGCTGGTATTCGTGCTGCAGCACATGCGTGTAGGCCGCGTGCAACTGGTATTTGCCGAAGCGGCCGGTATTCCAGCGCAGGTTCGCGCTGAGATCGATGCCTTGCGTGCGCTCGGTGGCCGCGTTGATCGGATTCAGCAGGAGATGGGTGACCTGGTTCGCGTTGACCGGCGCAGTCCCCGGATTGCGGATGACGCGGGCGAGCGCATCACGGCATATCTGCGACCCCGTATCGACCGGCGTACCGTCCGGCGTAACGCCGAGCAGGCAGTCCGCGTCGGTGCGCAGCAATTGATACGAATCGAGATTGGTGACTTCGTCGCTGATGCGGATGCGGTAGTAGTCGGCCTGGAAATCGAAGCTGCTGGTCGGCGACCAGACGAACCCGTAGGTCAACGAACGGCCTCGCTCCGGCTTCAGTTGCGCATTGCCGGAAGAACTGAAGTTCATGTTGTACTGCACGTCGCAGCTGCTGTAATT
>DASWPR010000306.1:0-3694 GCA_036398455.1 Dokdonella sp. | reverse complement strand
GAGCCTCCAGGAATCCCGGGGCGGTTCACCCGCCCATCCGACTCGATCTTGTCGAGCTGCCGGAACAAGCTGCGCATTTCTTCATCGCTGATGAGGTGGGTGGATTTGCCGGCAGGGAACATCGGGACGTGACGGCACGGGTTGGTGCCGCCGGGCCGATAGCCCCAAACCTCGGCCATGTCGAACATCTTGCGCAGGACGCTGAAGACCTTGTTCGCCTCGGTCTGCTTGTACGAACGCTTTTCCATCAACCCGGCGATGTCAGGACGCTTCACGTCCTGAACGTTCTTGCGGCCGAGCAGCGGGATGATGTTGCGACTGATGACGGCCTGATGCCCGCCTCAGTGCCGAGCTTGTTGCGCTTCTTGGAGGAGTCCTCCATGAACTTCGTGCATAGCTCATCGATCGTGGGGCGTGGCGTGCCTCCGCTTTCTCTGCGGCGGGATCGCCGCCCCGGCGGACCTGGGCCAGCCACTCCTGCGCCGGCGACCGCGCCTGTTCGACGGTGAGTTCCCCGTACAACCCGAGCGACGGCTTGCGGCGCTCGCCGGCGTTCGTCCGGTACTGGAGCATGAACACCTTGCGACCCGCCGGGTAATCTTGCACAGGAAGCAGGGAGCCAGCGTGTCCCGAAATTCGACCGCCTCTGCCTGGGGTTGTGCCGCGTCGACAGCGGACTTAGCGAGTTTGATCTTAGCCGTGATGACTCCTAGGAAAGGATCCGGATTCCAACGGCCGCATAGGAATCAGGCGGTTGGAAGTCAGGTCAGGGTTCGGAAAGCACCGGCATATGGTTTAACTTGCCTAAGTTATTGATAGATGCCGTATCGGGCTGAGGCGTAGTCCAGCGAATTTCGCTGCTGGAGTCATCGTGAAATAAAAAAAGGGCCCGCACGCGCGGGCCCTTCTCGATCGTTCGCACCCGGCGCTCAATGCGCGGCGGCGGACGGGCTGCCCTTCAGGCAATCGCTCATGAACGTCTTGCGCTCGGCGCCCTTCAGCGACTTCGACTTCGCCTCCGTGCTGCAGGTCTTCATCTTCTCCTGCTGCGTCTGCGGCGCGGCCGCGACGGTCGCGGCCGGCGCGGCGTCGGTCGAGCCGCTGAGGCAGGTCTTCATGAACGTCTTGCGGTCGGCGCCGGTCAGGGCCTTCGTCTTCGCTTCCGCATTGCAGGTCTTCATCTTCTGCTGCTGCGCGGTCAGCGGCTTGCCGGCCTTCGTCGTGTCCTGCGCGAACGCGGTGCCTGCGCCGGCCGCGAGCATCAGCGCCAGGGCCAGCGACAACGTGGTCTTCATCTGCATGGCGAAACTCCTCTCCGAGTGTAGCCGCCACCGTCCGGCGGCGGTGCGGCGCAGTCTACGCCGGCGCCCGTCGTGCACGAGAGGAGATCGCGGACCGTCGTCGCCCGCGTTGCTCGCGATTCAGCCGACGAAAAGCGCCGGCGGCGTGTAGGAAATCCGCCGCCGCGCGCTCAGGCCGCGGCCGCGTGCACCGGCTCGCGCTTGCGCGGTCCTTCGAGCAGCGCGTGGCGCACGCCTTCGACGAGCAGGTCGACCTCGGCCGCGCCGATGCCGAAATGCGGCGTGAAGCGCAGCGAGTTCGCGCCGCCGTGGATCACGCCGTAGCCGTGCTCGCGCAGCCATTCCTCGATGCTGTTCGCGCCGTAGCAGAGGAACTGCGGCGACAGCTCGCACGAGAACAGGAGCCCGGTGCCCTGCACCTTCGTGATGTAGCCGGGCAGCTCGGTCTTCAGCGCCTCGAGCCTGGCGACGAACTCGCGGCCGCGCGCGCGGATGTTCTCGCGCAGCTCCGGCGTCAGCGCGCCGAGCACGGCGCAGGCGACGTCGAGCGCGCGCGGGTTCGCGGTCATCGTGTTGCCGTAGATGCCCTTGCGGTACAGCGCCGCGGCGCGCTCGGTCGCGGCGAGCACCGACAGCGGATACTGGCCGGCGTTCAGCGCCTTCGAATACGTCTCGAGATCGGGTGCCTCGAGCTGCTCGAAGCCGGGGTAGTCGACGATCGACAGCACGCCGTGCGCGCGCAGTCCGGCCTGGATCGAGTCGATCAGCAGCAGGCTGCCGTGCGTCTTGGTCAGCTCGCGTGCGGCGAGATAGAACTCCGGCGTCAGCGCGCGGCCGGGATCGCCTTCGCCCATGACCGGCTCGATGAACACCGCTTCGACGAACCAGCCGTTGCGCTCGGCGTCGGCGAAGACCTGCTTCAGGTGCTCGACGCTGTACGGCTCGACGGTCAGCAGGCTGTGCTCGTTGCGGAAGCTCGCGAGGTTCTGCTCGTAGGCCTTGCGCGAGGAGTCCGAATACAGCGCCGGCCGCTCGGTGCGGCCGTGAAACGCGCCCTTGACCGCGACGCGCTTGATCGTGCGTCCGGCGTGGCGCGCGCCGGGATCGGTCATCAGCTTCGCGTTGACGTCGATGATGCGGCCGGCGAGCGAGACCGCTTCGGAGCCGGAGTTCAGGCAGAGGAACTTCGCGAACGGGCAGCCGCCGCGGCTGCGGCCGATCTCGCGCTTCAGCGCCTGGCCGAACTTCATCTGCGACAGGTTCGGCGTCATCACGTTCGCCATGACCTGCGGCCGCGCCATGATCTTCAGGATGGCCTTCGGCGCGTGGCCGAGGCCGAGCATGCCGTAGCCGCCGGCGTCGTAGATGACCGCGCCCTTCAGCGTGACGAGCCACGGACCGTGCGCGGCGAGCGCGACGTACGGGTTCACGCCGTCCTCGGGATAGAAATTCACGAAGTCGGCCTGCACGCGCGCGATCTGCTCGGCCTCGTCGAGGTGCAGCAGGTCCGGCATGCACGAGCGCAGCGCGAGATGCGCGGCATACGCTTCGTCGATCGCCTCGACCAGCGCAGCGTCCTGCTCGGCGAAACGCTCGATCAGCGCGTCGGCCAGGCCGCGGGTGCGCAGCGCGCCGCCGAACTCGCGCATTTCCTGGAGCTTGGCCAGCATCGGATTCATCGCAGCCTCCCGCAAAACGCGACGTGCCCGCCCCGTGAAGGGTGCAGGCACGTTCGGTTTACCCTTTGATTGGAATGGGAAAAAAGCCAAGCGCCTATTCTAGCACAGCGGGCCGGCGCGGGCCTTCGGCCGGCCCGCGCCGCGCGCTCGCCGAAGCCCCGACCTGCGCGGACGGACGCACGTGCCGGCCGGCGGCATCGACACCGGGATGACAACCGTCATTCGCGACGGCTGACGCACGCCTCTGCGCCGGCCGCGACGCGGCCGCTACGATGCGCCGAAGCAGTGCCGGCGTTCGCGGCGGATGCGCTCGCGGCCTCGCTCGGCGCGTCGGTGCACTGCACGGACGATGGAGCGCGCCGTGCGCGTGCGCGCCGACGACGCGGCGCCGCGCGCGTGTCGAGGCCGGCGCCGGCCGTACGCGCGCGTCGTATGATCGAACGGTGGGGACGGCCAGTCAGCCGGCGGAGACGATGATCGAGATCAGCCGATGGGGGCTCCGCGCACGCACGGCCGCAGGCGTCGACGACGCCGACGGCACCGGCGTGCCGTTCTGGAGCCTGCTGTACCTCGCGTTCCTGTTCGCGAACTGGGCCGGCGCGCCGCTCCGCGAATGGGCGCCGCCGACGCTGCTCAGCGTCGCGGTGTTCCTGCCGCTGTTCCTGCGTGCATGCCGCCGCCAGGGCGGCCACGTGCTCGCGTACGCGGCCGCGA
>DASWPR010000305.1:0-3293 GCA_036398455.1 Dokdonella sp. | reverse complement strand
ACTGGACGGTGGTGGTGCTGATCCTTGCGCAGGCGATCATCGGGCTGGTCATGGTCGAATTGCCGAAGCGGCCGACGACGATCCCGGTCTACTCGTTCCACAAGTCGCTCGGGCTGACGATCTTCGCGCTGGCGATCCTGCGCCTGCTCTGGCGTGCGTTCGACCGCCGGCCGCACGAGGCCGCCGGCATTGCGCACTGGCAGGCGCTCGGCGCGCGCGCCGGGCACGCGCTGCTGTACCTGCTGATTTTCGCGGTGCCGCTGTCGGGCTGGCTGTTCGATTCGGCGTCGAGCCTGCGCCCGCTGTACTGGTTCAACCTGATCCACATTCCGAGCCTGGTCGGCAAGGACGATGCGATCAAGGAGTTGGCCGAAGGCGCCCACGAGACCTTGTTCTGGATCCTCGCCGTCGTCGCTGCCGGCCACGCGACGATGGCGCTGATCCATCACTTCCACCATCGCAACGAGACGCTGCGGCGTATGCTGCCGGGGCGCTCGAATACCCTTTCCTGATTCGAGGAGTACCGCCCATGCTGCGTCCACTGATCCTGATCGCCCTGCTGCTGCCCGCCGCCGCCTTCGCACGCGACTGGCAGGTCGACAGCGCCAAGAGCACGCTGACCTTCAAGGGCAGCTATCAAGGCGAAGCGTTCGACGGCAAGTTCAAGAAATTCGACGCGACGATCGCCTACGACGCAACGGATCTTTCCAAGTCGAAGTTCGACGTGACGATCGATCTCGCCAGCGCCGACACCGCCAACAGCGATCGCGACGACTCCCTGCACGGCTCCGATTTCTTCGACGTGAAGAAGACACCGAAGGCGCACTTCGTCACCGATTCGTTCGCCAGGGCCGCCGACGGCAGCGTCGAGGCGAAAGGCAAGCTGACCATCCGCGACAAGACGCAGCCGGTCACGCTCAAGCTGACGTTCGCCGAGAACGGCAACGCCGCCACGCTCGATGTCGACGCGACGCTGAAACGCGCCGACTACGGGCTCGGCGCCGGCAAGGACTGGTCCGACGTCGGCGCCGACGTGCCGGTGCATGGCCACCTGACCCTCGCCGCCCAATAAGTGGAAGGCCCGCGCGCGCTCTGGCACCGCCTGCAGCAGCGCTTCGCGCGGCCGGCCGGAACAGCGCGCGCAGACGACGTCCCGGCATCGCCACGCGGCGATGCGCACAACCTGCAGGCCGCCGCGAGCCTGCGAGCGCTGCTCGACGATCCGCACATTCCCGCCAGCGTCCGCACGAGCCTGTCGACCGATTTCGCGCGGCTGGAATCGATGCTCGGCAAGCTCGAACGCGGCGAACTGCACATCGCCGTGTTCGGGCGCGTCAGCGTCGGCAAGTCGGCACTTGCCAACGCCTTGCTCGGCGAGAACGCATTCAGTGTCGGCGTGTTGCACGGGACGACGCGCGACGCGACGCAGCGGCACTGGCAGGAAGTCGCCGGCAGCGGCGTGCACCTGATCGACACGCCGGGCATCGAAGAACTCGACGGCGAGGCACGCGAGAAACTCGCGTTCGAAGTTGCCGGCGTCGCCGACCTGGTGATTTTCGTCGTCGACGGCGACATGACGCAGCGCGAACGCGAGGCGCTGCAGCTGCTCGCGCGCACCGAACGGCCCCTGCTGCTCGCCTTGAACAAGAGCGATCGCTACGGCGACGACGAACGCGAACGCCTGCTCGAACGCTTGCGCGAGCACGCGCAAGGACTCGTCCGCACCGACGATGTCGTCGCGATCAGCGCGCAGCCGGCGCCGCTCAAGCGCATCCGCGTCGCCGATGACGGCAGCGAGCACATCGAACTCGCCGAACGCCTGCCCGATCTCGATGCACTGCGCGAACGGCTCACCGCCGTCGTCGCCTACGAGGGCAAGACGCTCGCCGCCTTGAACGCCAGCCTGTTTGCCGGCCGCGTATCCGACCAGGTCGGCGCGCGTATCGCCGAGGCGCGCCGCGACCTCGCCGCCAACGTGATCCGCCAGTACTGCCTCGCCAAGAGCGTCGCGGTCGCGCTGAACCCGATTCCGGTCGCCGACCTGCTCGCCGCCGGCGCGCTCGACGCCGCGCTGGTGATGCACCTCGGCCGCGTCTACGGCCTGCCGCTGACGAAGGCCGAGGCGAGTTCGCTGATCGTGGTGATCTCGGCCCAGCTCGCCGCACTGATGGGCGCGATCTGGGGCGTGCACCTCGTCGCATCCGCGCTGAAAGGCCTCAGCGCCGGCTTCTCGACCGTCGTCACGGCCGGCGCGCAAGGTGCGCTCGCGTGGTACGCAACCGAGCTGGTCGGCCGCGCCGCGGAGAAATACCTGGTCGCCGGCAAGTCCTGGGGCGAGAAGGGCCCCAAGCGCGTCGTCGCCGAAATCGTCGAAAGCCTCGATCGCGATTCGATCCTGCGCGAGGCACGTGCGGAAATCCTCAAGCGTCTGCGCAGCCGCGCGCCCACCTGAAACGCGCGCGCTTCACACCCGCGAAATGTCCGGCGCAGTAGAGTCGGCGCTGCCGCGCACTCCGCGCGGCGTACGTTGAGCGGAGGTTGGCATCCATGAAATCGACCCATGCACTTTCGATGCTTCTCGGCGGCAGCATCGCGCTGCTCGGCTTTTTCGATTCTGCGACGGCGCAGGACCTCGGCGCGCTCAAGGACGCGGCTGGCGGCACGGACTTCTCCTCGCTGGCCTCTGGCAGCGCAGGCAATGCAGCTGGCGTCGTCGAATTCTGCGTGAAGAACAACTTCCTCGGCGGCGATGCGGCCAGCTCGGTGAAGGACAAGCTGATGGGCAAGGTCACCGGCAGCGACGCAACCGATACCGACAAGGCCGACTACGCCGACGGCGCCAAGGGCCTGGTCAAGACCGGCGACGGCAAGAGCGTCGACCTCGGCAATCTCGGCGGCGGACAGATGGCAGGCCTGAAGGATTCGATCACCAAGAAGGCCTGCGCCAGCGTGCTCGATCACGCAAAGTCGTTTCTGTGAGCCGTTCGGTCTGATTCGTTTCGTCTGATCCGGTCGGCTCGATCGGTTGGGTCTGATTCGCTTTATCTGATCCGAACGGTCCGATCGGTTTGACCCGATTCGCTCCGTCTGATCCGATCGGCTTGGTCCGATTCGTTCCGTCTGCTCGGCGATGACGGGGGTCGGCACGCGTGTGCCCCGCGCGCTTCTCACCCTTCGTATCGTCATTCCCGCCTCGTATCGTCATTCCCGCGAACGCGGGAATCCATCTCGATTCCCAAACGAGCCAATGGATTCCCGCGTTCGCGGGAATGACGCCGCAGGGCAGGCTTGCC
>DASWPR010000304.1:0-2915 GCA_036398455.1 Dokdonella sp. | reverse complement strand
ACCGGCAAGCCGTTCTGCGAGATCGCGCGTTCGGACAAGGACGACATCGAACTCGCGCTCGACGCGGCACACAAGGCGAAGAAGGCCTGGGGCCGAACGGCGCCCGCCGAACGCGCGAACATCCTCAATCGCATCGCCGATCGGATGGAGCAGAATCTCGATCTGCTCGCGCATGCGGAAACCTGGGACAACGGCAAGCCGCTGCGCGAGACGCGCGCCGCCGATATCCCGCTCGCGATCGATCACTTCCGCTACTTCGCCGGCTGCATCCGCGCGCAGGAAGGCTCGCTCGGCGAGATCGACCACGACACCGTCGCCTACCAGTTCCATGAGCCGCTCGGCGTCGTCGGCCAGATCATCCCGTGGAACTTCCCGATCCTGATGGCGACGTGGAAGCTCGCCCCGGCCCTCGCCGCCGGCAACTGCGTCGTGCTGAAGCCGGCCGAGCAGACGCCGGTCAGCATCCTGATCTGGGCCGAACTGATCGGCGACCTGCTGCCGCCGGGCGTGCTCAACATCGTCAACGGCTTCGGCCTCGAAGCCGGCAAGCCGCTGGCGTCGAGTCCGCGCATCGCCAAGATCGCCTTCACCGGCGAGACGACCACGGGTCGTCTGCTCATGCAGTACGCCTCGCAGAACCTGATTCCGGTCACCCTGGAACTCGGCGGCAAATCGCCGAACATCTTCTTCGACGACGTCGTTTCGAAGGACGACGATTTCTTCGACAAGGCGATCGAAGGCTTCGTGATGTTCGCGTTGAACCAGGGCGAAGTGTGCACCTGCCCGAGCCGTGCGCTGATCCAGGAATCGGTCTACGACCGCTTCATGGAACGCGCGTTGAAGCGCGTCGCCGCGATCAAGCAGGGCAATCCGCTCGACCCGGCCACGATGATCGGCGCGCAGGCGTCGAGCGAACAACTCGAGAAGATTCTGTCGTACATCGACATCGGCAAGCAGGAAGGCGCCAAGGTGCTGATCGGCGGTTCGCGCAAGATTCTCGATGGGGATCTGAAGGACGGCTACTACATGACGCCGACCGTCTTCCAGGGCAACAATAAAATGCGCGTTTTCCAGGAAGAGATTTTTGGACCGGTGGTTTCGGTCACCACGTTCAAGGACGACGAGGAGGCGCTCTCGATCGCCAATGACACGCTGTACGGCCTCGGCGCCGGCGTGTGGACGCGCGACGGAACGCGCGCGTATCGCTTCGGCCGCGAGATCCAGGCCGGCCGCGTGTGGACGAACTGCTATCACGCCTATCCCGCGCACGCGGCGTTCGGCGGCTACAAGCAGAGCGGCATCGGCCGCGAGACGCACAAGATGATGCTCGACCACTACCAGCAGACGAAGAACCTGCTGGTCAGCTACTCGCCGAAGGCGCTCGGCTTCTTCTGAGCAGCGCCCATCGATGGCCGCTCCGTCGCATCCGCGGCGAAGCGGTCATCCGCCGAACGCGTACGGAGCCGATGCATGTCCGAACTGCCTGCCCAGGTCGTCGCGCAGAACGATGCGGTCGCGTTGATCGCGTATCTGCGCGAGAAGCATGGCCCGGTCCTGTTCCACCAGTCCGGCGGGTGCTGCGACGGCTCCTCGCCGATGTGCTATCCGCAGAACGACTTCATCGTCGGCGACCGCGACGTGCTGCTCGGCGAGATCGGCGGCGCGCCGTTCTACATGAGTCCATCGCAGTTCGAGTACTGGAAGCACACGCAGCTGATCATCGATGTCGTCCCCGGCCGCGGCGGCATGTTCTCGCTGGAGAACGGCGAAGGCGTGCGCTTCCTGACGCGCTCGCGCCTGTTCGAGGACGCCGAAGTCGACGCCCTCAAGGCGGCAGGCCGCTTCGGCGACTGATCGTCGCGCGAGCACGCGATATCAAGCAGGTAGAGTCCGGAGGATTGCTGGCGGCCTCGGCGGCGTTTGCCGCGCGCATGTCGATGTCGAGCCTTGCATGCCCGTGTTCGACGGCGACGAGCGTGTTGCCGACATGGCGGGTTTCGATCCAGGCGACGGCAAGGCGGCCGCCATGGCGGCGTAGTGATGGGCATCGAGGAAATCCCGCGGCGGCACGCGCGAAGTCCCGTGGATGAATGCAGCCGCGAAGCGCCCGGCCGCCGCCGGGCGCCGTGTCGTCAGGCGGTGGCGTAGCGAGCGGCCGGCTGCACGCGCGAGAGATTGGGCATCATCTTGCGGCGGGCATTCTCGAATGCGTCCCAATCGGCGGTATCGGGCAGCGCCGGAATCGTGACGAGTTCACCCTGGTCGAGTCCGGCGAGCGCGGCGTCGACCATGTCGTCGGCCGTCATCACCCAATGTTCCGGCAGATTGCCGACGCCGCCGATGATGTCCCAGAAATCCGTCGCCGTCGCACCCGGCAGCACCGCCTGCGCGCGGATGCCCTTGGCGGCCAGTTCGTGATGCAGCGACTGCGTGAGGGCGAGCACGAAAGCCTTGCTGCCGCCGTAGACGCCATTGAGCATTTCCGGCGCGACGCTGACGATCGATGAAATGTTGATGACGATACCGCCGCCGCGCGCGACGAAACCGGGCACCGCGGCGTAGGTCAGGCGGGTCAGCGCGAGTACGTTCAAGCCGATCATCGCGTCCATGACATCGACGTCCGCGTCGAGCAGCGCCGCCTGCGCGCCGACGCCGGCATTGTTGACGAGCATCGTGATGCCCGGGTCCCGGCGCAGTTCCGCCTCGACGCCGGCGAGGTCGGCCTTGTCGTTGAGATCGGCCACGATGACGCCGACCGAACGGCCGGTCTGCGCCCGCAGGCGGCTCGCCAGCTGCTGCAGGCGATCGCCGCTGCGCGCGACGAGGATGAGGTCATAGCCACGTCGTGCAAGGCGGTCGGCATAGATCGCGCCGATGCCCGCGGAAGCGCCGGTGATCAGGGCGGTGCCCTTGTT
>DASWPR010000303.1:0-8058 GCA_036398455.1 Dokdonella sp. | reverse complement strand
GCCGACAACGGCTCGCCCGAGGGAGAAAAATGAAGAAGTCCATTCCGGAAAACGACGACGCGCGCGATGCCAGCCTGCGCGTTTCCAAACGCGTGCGCGACAGCCTGAAGGCTGCTGCCGCAGTCATGGGGCGTCCTCTCTACGACGTCACCAACGAGGCGATCAACAATTACCTCGCGGGCCTGAAGCTCGGCGATCCGCTTGCGGCGATCCGTCGTAACGGCCTGCGTCCGCGCAAGGCTGCCTGATCAGATTCACGGGGTCTTCGCGCGCCGCGATCGTGGCGCGCATCGCAGGTTCTACGCCAGACGCTCCAGCGCGAGTGCACGAAAACGACGCAGCAGCCGGCGCGCGTGCGGCGTCGGCATGTGCTCGCGCTGCACGCAGCATGGCGCCGGACAATCGCCGTGGCGGGCGCGCGGACGCCGGTGCAGGTAGCCGCGCATGATTTCGACGCTGAACTCGGGGTGGAACTGCAATCCCCACGCGTTCGGCGCGTAGCGCACCGCATGATGCGGATCGTGCGCGGAACGCGCCAGCGTGACTGCGCCACGCGGCAGTTCGAGCACGCTCTGCTGGTGCGAGGCGTGCGCCTGGAACTGCTCCGGCGCACTCGCCAGCAATGCATCGTCCACGGCTTCCGGCAGACGTTCGATGGCGACCGTGCCGATCTCGCGGCCGCTCGGGTGGTAGTCGACATGGCCGCCGAGCGCGTGCGCCATCAGCTGGTGGCCGTAGCAGACGCCGAGCACCGGCGTGCCCGAGTCGATGCGATCACGCAGCCACGCGGCGGCGTCTTCGCTCCAGCGCGCCCGCTCGCTGACCATCGCGGGCGATCCGGTGACGATCACGCCGGCATGCGAGCCGCGCGCTGGCAGTAGTCCGCCAGCATCGGCGCGGACGACATCGATGTCGTCGACGGCAAGTCCGAGGCCGACGCGGAACCAGTCCGGGAAATCGCCGCGGCGGGCGCGCAGCTCGGGGAACGTGCTGCCGGTCTGCACGATGAGAAAACGCGAAGCGCTCGCCGGATCAGAAGTCGGTCGGCGGCAAGACATGGATGACTTCGGGAATCGTCGTGACGCCGCGGGCGACCTGCGCCGCGGCCGATGCGCGCAGCGGCTGCATGCCTTCGACGAACGCGGTCTCGGTCAGCTTGGGCAGGTCCATGTTCGATTGAATCTGCGCGCGGATCGCCGGCGAGATGCGCAGCATCTCGTAGATGCCGGTGCGTCCGAGGAAGCCGGTCTTGCGGCATTCCAGGCAGCCCTTCGGCCCGTAGTTCCTGGCGGGCGGCGCGAGATGCCAGCGGTGCGTGAGTGCGGCCCAGGCCTGCACGTCGAGCGGCACTTCGGTCTTGCAGTGCGGGCACAGCGTGCGCACGAGTCGCTGCGCGACGACGCCGGTCAGCGTCGACTGGATCAGGTAGTTCGGCACGCCGAGGTCGAGCAGGCGCGTCAGCGCGCTCGGTGCATCGTTGGTATGCAGCGTGGACAACACCAGGTGTCCGGTCAGCGAAGCCTGCACGGCCATCTGCGCGGTTTCCAGGTCGCGGATTTCGCCGACCATGATGATGTCCGGGTCCTGTCGCATCAGCGTGCGCACGCCGGCGGCGAAATCCAGATCGATCGCGTTGTGCACCTGCATCTGGTTGAACTCGGGCGAGACCATTTCGATCGGGTCTTCGACCGTGCACACGTTGATGTCGGGCGTCGCCAGGACCTTCAATGTCGAATACAGCGTCGTGGTCTTGCCCGATCCGGTCGGACCGGTGACCAGCACGATGCCATGCGGGCGATTGACGAATTCGCGCCAGGTCTTCTCCTCGTCCGGCGAGAAGCCGAGCTGGCGGAATTCCTTCACCACGATGTCCGGATCGAAGATGCGCATCACGAGCTTCTCGCAGAACGCGGTCGGCATGCTCGACAGGCGCAGCTCCACTTCGCGCCCGCCCTGCGAGCGCGTCTTGATGCGGCCGTCCTGCGGACGCCGCTTTTCGGCTACGTCCATGCGGCCGAGGATCTTGATGCGCGAAGTGACCGCGGTCATTACCGGCGTCGGCAGCTCGAACACCTTGTGCATCACGCCGTCGATGCGGAAGCGGATCAGGCTCGATTCGCGGCGCGGTTCCAGATGGATGTCCGACGCACGCTGCTCGAAGGCGTACTGCAGCAGCCAGTCGACGATATGCACGACATGGCGATCGTCGGCGCCGAGCTCGCCGGTCTTGCCGAGCTCGACCAGCTGCTCGAAGTTGAGGATCGCGCGGCCATCGTGCAGATCGTTCTTGGCATCCTTGGCGCGCTGGATCGAGCGCTGCACGCCCCACCATTCGGTCAGGTAGCGGCCGACATCGATCGGATTGGCGACGACGCGCTGGATGTCGCGGCGCAGGATGTGCCCGAGATCGGCCAGCCAGCGCGTGTCGAACGGCTCCGACGTGGCGAACACCACCTGCATGTCGGTCACCGCAACCGGCAGGATGCGGTAGCGGTTCGCATAGGCGTGACTGACGACCTGGGTCACCGCGGCGACATCGATCTTCATCGGATCGATCTTCAGGTACGGCAGGCCGGCGCGCACGCTCAGCCATTGGGTGAGCACTTCCAGGCTGAGCGGCTTGTCCGCCTGGCGCGCATCGGCCAGCTTGAGATTGGCGACCAGCACCAGCGGATGCAGCTCGGCGCGTCCCTTGGTGGTGCGCACGTCGGCGCGCACGCGCTTGACGTCGGCCTCGGCCAGCACGCCGTCGGCGAGCAGCGCGGCCAGGGTTTCATCCAGGTCGAGCCGGCGATGCAGGCCGAGCGCGCCGCCTTCGGGCTTCGCGTTCGCGGGAAACTGAGTCACGCTGGCCATGTGGTGAAATCCCCGGACGACATCGGCCGTTATACTAGCGCGCTTTACGCGCGCAACTTTGTGAGCTATTGCAATGCCGGGACCGACATTCCAGGAAGTCATCCAGACACTCAACCGCTATTGGGCCGAGCAGGGCTGCGTGCTGATCCAGCCGCTCGATACCGAAGTGGGCGCCGGAACGTTCCATCCAGCGACGTTCCTGCGTGCGATCGGACCGGAGCCGTGGGCCGCCGCCTACGTGCAGCCGTCGCGGCGGCCGACCGACGGGCGCTATGGCGACAATCCGAACCGGCTGCAGCATTACTACCAGTACCAGGTGGTGATGAAGCCGAACCCGGACGACATCCTGGACCGCTACATCGGCTCGCTGAAGGCGCTCGGCGTCGACCCGCTCGTGCATGACCTGCGCTTCGTCGAGGACAACTGGGAATCGCCGACGCTCGGCGCCTGGGGCCTCGGCTGGGAGGTCTGGCTGAACGGCATGGAGGTGACGCAGTTCACCTATTTCCAGCAGGCCGGCGGCCTCGAGTGCCGGCCGGTGACCGGCGAGATCACCTACGGCCTCGAACGCCTGACGATGTATCTGCAGAACGTCGACAACGTGTTCGACCTGGTCTGGGCGAATGCGCCGCACGGCGTCGTCACCTACGGCGACGTGTTCCATCAGAACGAAGTCGAGCAGAGCACCTACAACTTCGAGCACGCCAATGTGGCCAAGCTGTTCGAGTGGTTCGACACCTGCGAGGGCGAAGCGAAAAAGCTCGTCGAAGCAGGCCTGCCGCTGCCGGCCTACGAGCAGGTGATGAAGGCGAGCCACACCTTCAACCTGCTCGACGCGCGCCGCGCGATCAGCGTGACCGAGCGCCAGCGCTACATCCTGCGCGTGCGTACGCTCTCGCGCAGCGTCGCCGAGGCGTACTACGCGCAGCGCGAGAAGCTCGGATTCCCGGGAATCAAGCGCAAGGAGGCCGCGCATGTCTGACACCAGGTCGCTGCTGATCGAACTCGGCACGGAAGAGCTGCCGCCCAAAGCGCTGGACGAACTGGCGCAGGCCTTCGCGCGCGGTGTCGGCGAAGGTCTCGGCAAGCGCGGCATCGCCGCCGCGACGCAGTCCGTCAAAGCGTATTGCTCGCCGCGCCGGCTCGCCGTGTGGATCGCCGACGTCGCCACCGCACAGCCGGATCAGCAGCAGGAACGTCGCGGCCCCGCCGTGAACGCCGGCATCGATGCGGATGGGCAGCCGAGCAAGGCGCTGGTGGGCTTTGCGCAAAGCTGCGGCGTCGACGTCGCCCAGCTGGAGAAACTCGAAACCGACAAGGGCGCCTGGTTCGTGCATCGCGCGATCAAGCCAGGCCAGCCGACCGCCGCACTGATCCCCGAGATCATCGCCGAAGCGCTGAAAGCGCTGCCGATCCCCAAGCCGATGCGCTGGGGCGATCACGACTACGCCTTCGTGCGTCCGGCGCACTGGCTGGTCGTGCTGCTCGGCGATCAGGTCATCGATGCCGAAGTCCTCGGCCTGAAATCGGGCCGCATGTCGCGCGGACACCGCTTCATGCATGCGAAACCGGTGCATATCGTCGACGCCGATTCCTGGCTCGATGCGATGCACGCGTCGAAGGTGCTGGCCGATCCCGCCGCGCGCCGCGAACGTGTGCGCAGCGAAGTCGAACGTGCCGCGCAAACGACCGGCGGCGTGCCGCGCCTGTCCGACGCGCTGCTCGACGAAATCGCGAATCTGACCGAATGGCCGGTCGCGCTCGCGTGCGCGTTCGAGCGCGACTTCCTCGCCGTGCCGCAGGAAGCACTGGTCACCACGATGGAGACGAACCAGAAGTTCGTACCGGTGTTCGATGACGCTGGCCGCCTCACCGAGCATTTCATCGGCGTCGCCAACATCGAGTCGAAAGACCCCGCCGAAATCCGCAAAGGCTATGAGCGCGTGATCCGTCCGCGCTTCGCCGATGCGAAATTCTTCTGGGACGAAGACCTGAAGACGCCGCTCGCGGCGAATCAGGACGCGCTGAAGAACGTGACCTATCAGCAAGTGCTCGGCAGCGTGTGGGACAAGAGCGTGCGCGTTGCCGAACTGGCCCGCGTGATCGCCAACCGCGTCGGCGTGGATGCCGGCCAGGCGACGCGCGCCGCCGCCCTGAGCAAGTGCGATCTGTTGACGCGCATGGTCGGCGAATTCCCCGAGCTGCAAGGCGTCATGGGCCGCTACTACGCGAGCGCAAACGGCGAATCGGCCGACGTCGCACAGGCGCTCGACGAGTTCTACCGTCCGCGCTTCGCCGGAGACGGCATCGCCCAGGGCAAGGTCGGCCAGGTGCTGGCGGCAGCCGAGCGGCTCGATACGCTGGCCGGCATCTTCGCGGTCGGCCAGAAGCCATCCGGCAACAAGGATCCGTTCGCGCTGCGCCGCGCGGCGCTGGGACTCGCACGCAGTCTGATCGAGGCGCCGCTCGCGCTCGACCTCAAGGCGCAGCTTGCAGAGGCGCTGGCGCTGCTGCCGGACGCGGCGCTCGCCAGTGGCCTGCCGAAAGCGAAGGACGGCAAGGCGGCACCGCTCGACGCCGGCGCGCGCCGCGACGAGCTCGCGCACGAACTCTACGAATTCATCGTCGACCGCCTGCGCGGCTACTACGCCGATCAAGGCATCGCCGGAGAAGCATTCGAGGCCGTGCGCGCACTCGCGCCGGCCGACCTCACCGATTTCGACCAGCGCCTGCGCGCGGTCGTCGAGTTCGCCGCGCTGCCGCAGGCGCAGGCACTCGCCGCAGCGAACAAGCGCATCGGCAATATCCTGCGCCAGGCTGGCGACACGGCGGGCGGCGCGGTCGATGAACGCCTGCTCGAAGTGGGTGCCGAGCGCGAGCTTGCGAGCGCGCTCGATGCTGCGCAGAACGACGGCGCGCCGCTGATCCGCTCGCGCGACTACGTCGGCCTGCTGAAGCGCCTCGCCGCCTTGCGCGAGCCGGTCGACCGCTATTTCACCGAGGTGATGGTGATGGCCGACGACGCCGGCGTGCGTGCCAACCGCCTCGCCCTGCTGGCGAGCCTGCGCAGCCTGTTCCTGCGCGTGGCCGATATCTCGCTGCTGCCGGGCATCGCATGACCGATGCGCTCGCGGGGATGGGGCCTTCGGAGGAGCGCCTGTGGCGCCGCGCCGAGCGCTATCTCGCCGACCAGCAGCTGACCGCGGCGCGCATCGCATTCGAATCCCTGCTGCTGCGCGTGCCGGACCATGTCCCCGCGCGCGTCATGCTGGCCGGCGTGATCCTCGCCGAAGGCCGCGTGCGCGAAGCGGCGGCACACGTGCTCGCGGCGACGCGTGTCCTGCCGGACGATGCGAACGTGATCGCGACGGTCGCCCAGTGTCTGCTGCGCATCGGTGAAATGGCCGCGGCGCGCGACGCCCTGGCTCACCCGGAAGTGCTGCGCACGCAGACCGGTCCGGCGCTCGCCACGCTGGCGCATGTGCATCAGGCGATGGGCGACCACGCCGCATCGCTCGCGCTGATGGATCGTGCCCTCGCGGCCGGTTTCGACAACGCGGATTTCCGTTATTTCCGTGCGCTGCAGCTGCAGTTCAACGGCCGCATCGATGAAGCGCGCGCGGAACTGGAGACGTGCCTACGCATGGGGCCGACCTACGGCCGCGCTTCGCTCACGCTGGCACGACTCGGCAAGCAGGATTCGGGCAGCCGCATCGACTACATTCGCAAGCACCTGCACGGCGTCGAGCGCGGCAGCGAGGATCATGCGGCATTCGAGTTCGCGCTCTACACGGAACTGGAAGGCCTCGGCGACACCGCGCAGGCCTTCGCGGCGCTGACGCGCGGCAACGTCGTCATGTACGGCCGCCTCAACCACGACATCGCACGCGAGAGCGCGCTGTTCGATACGCTGATCGAGCGCTGCACGCCCGACTTCCTGCGCCCGCATGCCGAGCCGCTGCAAGGCCCGCTGCCGATCTTCGTGATCGGCCTGCCGCGCAGCGGAACGACCTTGCTCGATCGCATCCTCGGCCATCATTCCGACGTCGTCTCGGCCGGCGAGCGCAGCGACTTCCCGCGCCAGCTGCGCTGGGTCGCCGATCTCAACGGACATGCGCTGGTCGATGCCGAGCTGCTCGATCGCGCCGAGCACATGGATTTCGCCGAACTCGGCCGCCGCTATCTGCTGCAGACGCAATGGCGCGCGCCCGACAAGCGCTATTTCGTCGACAAGCTGCCGCCCAACTACATGGTCGCGGGCCTGCTGCAGCGGGCGCTGCCGCAGGCGCCGATCGTGCACATCGTGCGCGATCCGATGGACGTGTGCTTCTCGAACTACAAGGCGCTGTTCGGCGACGCCTATCCGCACAGTTACGACCTCGCCGCGCTCGCCGCGCACTACCTCGACTATCGACGCCTGATGCGGCACTGGCACGCCGTGCTTCCGGGCCGCATTCTCGATGTGGAATACAGCCGCCTGGTGGCCGATCCGGCGGGCGTCGCGCGCGAAATCCTCGCGCACTGCGGGTTGGCGTACGAAGCCGCCTGCATCGATGTGCAGAGCAATCCGGCGCCCGTGGCGACGCTCAGCAGCGCGCAGGTGCGCGAGCCGATCCACGCCCGCTCGCTCGGCGAGTGGCGCCGCTATGCGACGCCGCTCGCGCCGCTCGATGAAGCGCTGCAGGCCGGCGGGCGCTGAAGCGCGCATAAAAAAGGGCCGGCTCCAAGCCGGCCCCGCGTGCAGGCCCTGGCCTGCGACTGAATCAGCTCTTGGTCCGGCCGAAACGCCAGTCGAACTCAAGCCACAGTTCGCGACCGAACGGATTGAACACGTTGTAGTTGTAGTACGGCGACGTCGTCCACGTCGGGTCCTTCGGCGGCTTCGAGTTGCGGATGTTGTTGACGATGAAACTGACGTTCATGTCGTCGCTGATCGAGTACGTCACGCTGCCGTTGTAGAGAATCCACGGATCGACCCGTCCTGCACCCGGTGCCGCGTAGCCGTCCGTATTCGTCCAGGCGATGTAATTCGGCGTCGAGCCGTAGCGCGTGCCGCGCAGCGTCGTCGACCACTTGTCGATGTCCCAGGTGATCGATCCGGCGAAGATCGACTTGAAGTCGGTCGAGTAGAACGGATTGCGCAGGAAGTCGATCGTCGGATCGCCCGGGAACTGCTGCTGCTCGTGCTTCAGCGTCACGTGG
>DASWPR010000302.1:0-5340 GCA_036398455.1 Dokdonella sp. | reverse complement strand
TTCGAGTTCGCCGATGAACAGGGCCGGCGAGCGCAGTTCGCCGTTGCGCAGGCGCAGGCGGCAGAGCACTTCGCCGGCGTTGACATCGGTGTCCTTGTCGCGGTCGAGCCGGCGCATCGGCTGGAAGTGCAGTACCAGCTTGTCGTTGCGGATCAGGCTGAGCACGTCCGACGTACGCGTCAGTGCGGTCTGCGGCGTCTGGTGCCGGCTGACGGTGCGGTGCGCGAGCTGGGCCGCGCTCAGCGGCTCCGTCTCGCGCTGGGCGCGCGCCTGCATGGCCGCCTGCGATGCGGCGGCGATCGCCTCTTCGAGGCTTTCGTCGTCGTCGGCGCGCAGCCGCGCGATGCCGAGATACGGTGCGACGCGGTAGGCACTGCCTTCCCAGGAGAATTCGAAGCGCTCGAGCTGTTCGACGATCTTGCGCCACTTGACGACGCCTTCGCCGGAGTCGACGCGCTGCAGGACGAACTGGGCACTGGTCAGGTAGTAGGCGTCCGCCACATGGGTGAGCCGTGCCGACACCGCCGTCATCAGCGCTGCGTAGGCCTTCAGCCCGAGGCCGCCGAGGATGCCTTCGATATTGTCGAGCAGCAGATAGCCGAGCTCGCGGTCCGTGGTCGGCGAACTGCGGATGCGCGCGCGCAAGGCCTTGAGATTCTGCAGGCCGGTCAGCGTGTCGGTCATCGCTTCGCGGGTGAGTTGTTCGTGCATGCGCCGCGCGTTGCGCGCGACCACGAAGAGAACCAGCAGCAATCCCTGCATCACCATCAATTCGATGGCGAGCAGGAACAGACGGAAAATCCCGTCGGCCTGCGACAGGCTGTTGATGGTCGCGGCGACGGAAAAGACGAACGCGAGCATGGCCGCCGCCAGCAGCGGCATCGACAGCCGCGGCGGCAGGCGCATGATCGCCCAGGCGAGCACGGCGGTGAGCAGCAGTCGATATTCGAGGATGCCGCTGGTGGCCGTATTGCCGTCGTCGCCGCGGATGCCGCGCCAGAGGATGGAGAGGCAGGCGAGCATGATGGTGACGGCGAGGAACGGCACCATCCAGTCGCGCTGGCGCCGCGGCTTGATCCAGCTGCGCCCTTCGGTGATCAGCATGAGAAACGGAAGGGTGACGATCGAGGCGCCGAAATGCTTGGCGAACAGCGTCTGCAGGGCGAGATTGAGCGTCATCTCGATGCTGGTCGGATGCGCGATCGCGCCGAGCGCGATGCCGACGACCGTCCAGGCCAGAGGAAACACCAGCAGGGCGACGAAGAGCGCACGCAGGATATCGCTCGAGCCGAGCAGGTGCGGAGTCGCCTGCGGAAAACCGGCAAGGCGCGCGCAACTGATCGTGACGGCGTACTCGGCGAGAAACAGGGGGACGCCCATCCATGCCGACGCACCTTCGTCGAGCGCCACCGTGATGATCCAGGTCAGCGCGCTCGTCGCCATGCACACGCGCAGAAAGAACCGGCTGCGATCGAGCAGGGCAACGACGAGGAGCAGCCCGGCTTGCAGATGGACGAGCGAGCCGGTACTCGACGGCGACTGTCCGAGATAGTCGGCCGCATACGGAATGCGGAATATCTGCAGCAGTACGCAGATGCCCGCAAGCAGGATGGCCAGTGCGATCCGGTGCATCTTCACGGCCCCCTTTGCGTCCGTGAAGCAATCGGTGGTTCAGGCAACGACGAGAGCGGCTACTGTGCCACAAAGCGGCGGCGCCGAGGTCGCCAGCGGGCGCCGCCGGAAAACTATTCTGCGGCGGATGGCCGCAGACGCGGGCGCGGGCGACGCGCAGGCGCCGCCGGTCGGGATTGCGCTACTGCCGGTCGCGCCAGTCGGCGATCGCCCGCACCAGCCGCAGGCAGTCGGTGCGGCGGTTGTACAGCGGCGTCGGCGCGGCGCGGATCACATCGGGCTCGCGCCAGTCGACGACGATGCCGTGCGCGTGCAGATGGTCGTAGAGCGAGCGGCCGGCTTCGCGCGGGCCGCGCACGCGAAGTGACAGCTGGCAGCCGCGGCGCGCCGGTTCGCGCGGGGTGGCGATGTCGAGCACGTCGGCGAGTTCGCTGCGGACCAGGCTTTCCAGGTACGCGGTCAGCGTTTCGGATCTGGCGCGCAGCGCGGCCATGCCGGCGCGCCGAAAGATCGCCAGCGAGACGCGCAGCGGCGCCAGGGCGAGGATCGGCGGATTGCTGAGCTGCCAGCCGTCCGCGCCCGGCGTCGGCACGAAAGCCGGCCCCATCTCGAAACGCGTCTTCTGATCGTGCCCCCACCAGCCGGCGAAGCGCGGCAGCGCTGCATTCGCATGGCGCTCGTGAACGAAGCAGCCGGCGACCGCGCCGGGGCCGGAGTTGAGGTATTTGTAGCTGCACCACACGGCGAAATCGCAGCCGCTGTCGTGCAGTTGCAGCTGTAAGTTGCCGACCGCGTGAGCAAGGTCGAAGCCGACCACGCAGCCCTTGCGCCGGGCCGCCTCGACGATCGCGCGCAGGTCGAACGCCTGGCCGCTGAGATACTGCACGCCCGGCAGCAGCACCAGCGCGATGCGCTCGCCGTGCTCGTCCAGCGTGCGCAGGATCGACTCCTGCGAGATCGCGCCGCCGGCCTCGTCGCCGGCCAGTTCGATCTTTGCCGTGGCTGGATCGTAGCCGTGGAAGCGGATCTGCGAGTCGACCGCATGATGGTCGGACGGGAACGCGCTTTTCTCGATCAGGATCGCCGCGCGCTCCGGTGTCGGCCGGTAGAAGCTCACCATCATCAGGTGCAGGTTCACCGTCAGCGAATTCATCGCGACGACTTCGTGCGGCAACGCGCCGACTACCGCGGCGAGGTCCGCGCGCACGAACTCGTGGTACGGCATCCACGGATGCCTGCCGCGGAAATGCGCCTCGACGGCGAGCGTGTGCCAGTCGTCAAGTTCGTCCAGCAGGGCCTGGCGCACCGCGCGCGGTTGCAGGCCGAGCGAATTGCCGCAGAAATACGCCTGTTCGGCGCCGTCGGTATGGCGCGGTATCAGGAACTCGTCGCGCAGCGGTGCCAGCGCGTCGCGCGCGTCCAGCGCCAGCGCCTCGCTCTCGGCGGCGCTCCAGTGTTCGGGCTGCATGCTCAGTGCTGCTGTTTCAGCGACGTGGTGACGCCGTTGCAGGCCGCGTCGAACTGGGCCGTCCAGGCGGCCGGCGTCTTCTCCAGCAGCGGACGCTGGCAGCGCACGTGCGCGACGATGTTGCCGATCAGCGCGAAGCTGTCGCGCACCACATAGCGGGTCTGGCCGCGCTGCACGAAATACTGCAGGAACGACTCGTCCTTGTTCGACGCATCCTTCTCGTAGCCGGCCTGCGATTTCGCGCGATCGAGTTCTTCCTGCACGGCACCGGTGAATTCGGCGGAACCGCCGAGGGCGCGCGTCTTCACCGTCACGTTCGCGCTGTCGTCGCTGCCCTGCGCAGTTTCGTCGGGCACCTGGAACGCGACCGCCTGCGGATTGCCGTCGGCTTTTTCCATGATCGCGGTCCAGCCCGGCGGCACGCGGAAATGCACTTTGCCTTCGTTGAGCGCGTAGTCGGTCTTGCCTTGGGCGAAGGCACTGGAAGCAATGAGCAGGGCGAGGCAGGGAAGCAGTTTCACTGGGAGTCACTCCGTGGGTCGGCGAAACGCGCGAAGGGCAGGCCGAGCCACTCCAGCGCGGTACCGTGGAAAAGGCGGGCCTGATCGGCGGGCGGCAGCGCGAGCGCGTTGATGCCGCTGCCGGGTTCCTGCTCGCCGAGCGGGAAAGGATAGTCCGTACCGAGCATGACGTTGTCGCTGCCGACCACGTCGATCAGATAGCGCAGCGCGGCCTTGTCGTGCACGCAGGAATCGAAGTACAGCCGATCGAGGTACTCGCGCGGATTGCGCGCGTTGTCGGTGGCGACCAGGTCGGGCCGCATGCGGAAACCGTGTTCGATGCGGCCGATCGTATAGGGAAATGCGCCGCCGCCATGCGCGAAGCACACCTTCAGCTTCGGCAGGCGTTCGAGCACGCCGCCGAAGATCAGGCAGCATGCCGCACGCGATTGTTCGGCCGGCATGCCGACCAGCCACGGCAGCCAGTATTTCGGCATCGACGCGCCGCCCATCATGTCCCACGGATGCACCAGGATCGCCGCGCCGAGTTCGGCGGCTGCTTCGAAGAACGGGAACAGTTCGGGCGCGTCGAGGTTCCAGTTCTCGATGTGCGAGCCGACCTGCACGCCGCTCAGCCCGAGTTCGTCGATGCAGCGCTCCATCTCCTGGATCGCCAGCGTTGGCGACTGCAGCGGCACCGTGCCGATGCCGGCGTAGTGGCGCGGATAGTCGCGGCACAACTGCGCGGTATGGTCGTTGAGGTGGCGGTGCAGTTCGAGCGCCTGGTTCGGTTTGGCCCAGTACGAGAAGAGTACCGGCACCGTCGAGACCACCTGCACGTCGACGCCGAACTTGGCGTAGTCGGCGATGCGCACCTCGGGGTCGAACGCATTCGCCCAGACCTCGCGGAAGAACTTGCCGTCCTTGTAGATGCGGTGGCGCCCTTCGGTTTCGACCATCACCGGAAAGCGGTCGTCGCCGTACTTCTCGGCAAAGTTCGGCCAGCTCGGGGGCAGGATGTGGGCGTGCGTGTCGATCTTCAGCATAAGTTCCAGGAAATCGCATAAGAGTGGGGTTCTCAAGGCCACTCTTCTCGGCAACTACCGAGCTATACCCCGGTAGCGCGCCCCAGTGCCGCGAACTCACCCCGACATTCTATCCGGTGTGTCCCAGTATGCGGTGACGAATCGCACGGAAGAGCTATGTCGTTGGGCGGGCCGTCGTCGTCTTCACGGCGCTCCAGTGTGACTGGAATTCGTAGGTGGGCACTATTGCGATGACTACGCAAGCCAACAGAGCTGCTCGATGCATCTCCCATTGTGGTGGCGCCGAGATCGATGGCGACCATGACGGCACGCCGTGTGAAGATCAGCTTTGTGGGCACTAATTCCGACGCTGGAAGCGAGAGAGCCGTAGGGTATAGGCGCGGCGATCGTTAGGAAATGTGTCGTTCGCTTGAGCATGCGGCGATTTCCTACAGACATCTCGGCGCCCGCCATTTAGCCTGTGCCCAGCACGGACCTAGAGCGGGAATGGCATGGTACGAACACGCACCTCCAAGCTCGCGCTAGCCGCGTTGATGGCTATTGCCGTCGCATCGACGGGTTTTGCTCGCGAGGTGATGCGGCTCGATGCGTCGTCCACGGCCGCTGCACAGAAGAGTTTCGGGCGGATGAACTCGCAATTCAGCCAGAAGCGACGACAGGATCTCGCGATCGTAGTCAAGTTCAATCTGATAGG
>DASWPR010000301.1:0-2284 GCA_036398455.1 Dokdonella sp. | reverse complement strand
GCGAAATCGCCGAGGCCCTGCTGATCGCCGCGGCGCAGGTCGCGGTGATCGGGCTGATCTTCCGTCCGCTGGAAACCCTCGCGCCCGCGGAACCGTGGCAGCACCGGCGCTACGCGCGCATCGACCGCACCTACACGCTGGTCATGCTGCTCGGGCTGAATCCGCTGTTCGCCTATCTGGTGCTGACGCCGCTGGCGAACGCGTTTGGCGGTGGCACGCCGGTAGCGACCGGCAGCGACGACGTCGCCACCGGCCTCGCGCACTGGGTGCCCTGGTTCGATCACCATCCGCTCGCGCTGTTCTTCGTCTATTACCTGATCTACGACTTCGTCTACTACTGGATGCATCGCACCCAGCACGCGATTCCGTGGTGGTGGGCACTGCACAGCATGCACCACAGCCAGCGCCAGATGAGCTGCTGGACCAACGATCGCGGCAGCTACGTCGACGGATTCCTGCAGTCGATGGTGCTGGCGACGGTCGGCCTGTTCATCGGCGTCGAGCCGGAACAGTTCGCCCTGCTGATGTTCATCGGCGAACTGGCGCAGAACTGGTCGCATGCGAATGTGCGCTTCGGTTTCGGCCGCCTGCTCGAACGCGTGTTCGTCGATCCGAAATTCCATCGCCTGCATCACATGATCGTCGACCCGGACCGTCCGCGGCTGCATGATTGCAACTATGGCCAGGTGTTCTCGATCTGGGATGTCGTTTTCGGCACGGCGCTGTACGGCGAGCCGGCGCGGCAGACCGGTGTCGGCGATCCGATGGTCGATATCGACAACGAGCGCGGCCTGGTCGCGATGCAATGGGGCGCCTTCCGCCGCTTCTGGGGCGCGTTGTGGACATCGGCTGGATGGCGCCCCGGCGACGTCGCGTTCGACGAGAACTACCGGCCGGTGGCGACGGCGCATGTGGATCTGCACCGGTTCGATCGTGAGCCGATGCGCGGGCCGGTCGAAGGGGTTTCGGCCGGGTAGGGCGTTTTCGACACGGTTGGGGAGCCGTTTATGACCGCAAAGACCTGGGGATGTGACGTACGTCACCGAGATGAGGCCCCGCCGCGTGCCATGCTGAGCGTTTGGTCGACCTTGCTTGGCGCTGCGCGGATCGGATTCCGCAGGTCCGCTGTGACAGGGAACAGACGCTTGAGGGGCGCGCCAGCGCGACGGAGATGACCGAAGCCAGTTCCAGCGAAAGTCTGCTGCGCCTGCAGAGCGAGATCCTGGAAGCGGTCGCGCGCGGCGAAAAGCTGGTGACGATCGCGCAGCGCATCTGCCTGCGCGCCGAGCAGCTGGTGCCCGAAGCGATCTGCACGATCCTCACGATCGACGCGCAGGGGCGCATCCATCCGCTCGCTGCGCCGAGCCTGCCCGACCATTATTCGCATGCCCTCGAAGGCGTCCCCATCAGCGCCTGCTGCGGTTCCTGCGGCACGGCGGCGTTTCGGCGCGAGGCGGTCGAGGTGACCGACATCGAGAACGATCCGCTGTGGGCCGACTTCAAGGCGCTGGCGCTTCCGCTCGGACTGCTGGCGTGCTGGTCCAGTCCGATCAAGGCGCGCGACCAGCGCGTGGTCGGTACGTTCGCGTTCTACTACCGGACCAGGCGCGGGCCGGCCGAAGTCGAACGCCAGATCGTCGAGAAATGCGTGACCTTGTGCGCGATCGCGATCGAGCACGACGAAGTGCAGTCGCGCATCAACCAGCTTGCGTTCTACGACAGCCTGACCGGCCTGCCCAATCGCGCGCAGTTCCAGGAACTGGCCGCCGACGTGCTGGCCGCGCTGCCGGCCGGCCGTGCGATCAACATCCTGTATATCGATCTGGACGACTTCAAGGGCGTCAACGATACGCTCGGCCATCGCATCGGCGATCTGCTGCTCGAAGGCGTCGCGCGCAGGCTGCTCGCCTGCATGGGCGAGAGCGCCTTCGTCGCGCGCCTGGGCGGCGACGAATTCGCGGTGATCCAGTCCTGCCCGACCGGCCCGCAGGAAGGAGCGCTGCTCGCGCAGAAGATCCTGGCGATGCTCGACGAACCGTTCGATATCGACGAGCAGCGCGTCAGCATCGGCGCCAGCATCGGCATCGCGCAGACCTGCGATGCCGAGATGCCGCTCGCCGACCTGTCCAAGCATGCCGACATGGCGCTGTACGAGGCGAAGAGCGAGGGCCGCAAGACCTTCCGGTTCTTCGTGCCGGACATGGAGATCGCCGTGCAGTCGCGGCGCAGCCTGAAGCAGGATCTGCGCAACGCGGTCGACAACGGCGATTTCAACCTCGTCTAT
>DASWPR010000300.1:0-6595 GCA_036398455.1 Dokdonella sp. | reverse complement strand
CAGGAAGACCAGCGGGATGCCGCCGTCGCGCGCCGCATCGACGAGCTCGTAGGAACCGTTGCCGCGCCCGGCCAGCTGCGACTGGTTGTCGGTGCCGTCCTGCCAGTCGCCGTGCAGGAACAAGATGAGGGGCAGCCGCTCGCCATCGCGGCGGCCGGGCGTCTGGACCGCGCGGTACGGCACGCGCAGCGCATCGGCGGTCCAGTATTTCGCGAGTTCCGCATCCTCGAGCGATGCGGCGGAAGCCGAAGCAGACAGACCAAAAAGAAAGACGGCCAACGCAGCCAGCGCGCGCAGGCGAAGACTGAATACAGGCATGGGCGCAAGCATACCCGCTCCCGCCGGCGCTTCGCACCGCATTGACGCTGCGCGGCCGCACCGCTACCCTGCGCATCTATCTTTGTATCAAGATAAAAGGATACATCTTGGATCTGGCCGCGACCTCGGCCCTGCTGCGGCTGCTTTCCGACCCGACGCGGGTACGCCTGCTCGCCCTGCTCGAACGCGAGGAACTCACCGTCGCCGAGCTGTCGGCCGTGCTGCGCCTGGCGCAGCCGCGCGTGTCGACGCATCTGGCCAAGCTGAAGGAAGCCGACCTGGTGCGCGACCGCCGCGCCGGCGTGTCGTCGTACTACCGCTACAACGGCGAGCTGGATGCGAAGGAAGGCGCCCTGCTGCGCGCGCTGAAGGAGAACGTCGACGACGCCATGCTGCGCGACGACGAGCGCCGCCTGCCCGCCGCGCTCGCCAAGCGCGCACGCGCCGAAGGCTGGGCCGACACCGTCGCCGGCGACATGGAGCGGCACTACTCGCCCGGCCGCACCTGGGAAGCGCTCGCCCGCGGCATGACCCAGCTGGTCGAAACCGGCGACGTGCTCGACATCGCCTCCGGCGACGGCGTGCTGGCCGAGCTGCTGGCGCCGCGCGCGCATTCCATCACCTGCGTCGATGCGAGCGAACGCGTGGTGGCGGCCGCGCGCAAGCGGCTCAAGACATTCGTCAACGTCGCCGTGCACGCCGGCGACATGCATGCGCTTGAATTTCCGGCCGCGCGCTTCGATCTGGTGCTGCTGATGCACGCGCTGACCTACAGCGAACGCCCCGGCGTCGTGTTCGCCGAAGCCGCGCGCGTGCTGCGGCCCGGAGGCCGCCTGCTCGTCGCCACGCTCGGCCGCCACGCGCATCGCAACGCGGTCGAGCCGTTCGAGCATCGCAATCTCGGTTTCACGCTGGACGATCTGGCCGAGTTCGCACGCAAGGCGAAGCTCGACGTGATCGCCTGCGAACGCCTGACGCGCGAGCGCCGGCCGCCGCATTTCGAAGTTCTGAGCCTGCTCGCGAGGAAACCATGAGCATCCAGTTGCCCTATCTCAATCCCGCTCGCGTACAGGCGCTGTTCGATGCGCTGGCGCAGCGCATCCTGGTCATCGACGGCGCCATGGGCACCATGGTGCAAGGCTACGGGCTGGAAGAAGCGGACTATCGCGGCGACCGCTTCGCCGACGGCTTCGACCGCCTGCACGAACCGCAGCGCGATCCGGAGCAGCAGCCCGGCCACGATCTCAAGGGCAACAACGACCTGCTGACCCTGACCCGGCCGGACGTGATCGGCGCAATCCACACGGCCTACCTCGATGCCGGCGCCGATTTCGTCGAGACCAACACGTTCAACGCCACCTCGGTCAGCCAGGCCGACTATCACCTGGAACACGTCGTCTATGAACTCAACAAGGAAGGCGCGCGCCTGGCACGCGCCTGCTGCGATGCGGCCGAGGCGAAGAAACCCGGCCAGCCGCGCTTCGTCATCGGCGTGCTCGGACCCACCAGCCGCACCGCGTCGATCAGCCCGGACGTCAACGACCCGGGCTTTCGCAACACCCACTTCGACGAGTTGCGCATCGCCTATCGCGAAGCGACCCTTGGGCTGATCGACGGCGGCGCCGATGCGATCATGGTCGAGACGATCTTCGATACCTTGAACGCGAAAGCCGCGCTGTTCGCGGTCGACGAACTGTTCCACGAACGCGGTACGCGCCTGCCGGTGATGATCTCCGGCACGATCACCGACCTGTCCGGCCGCACCCTGTCCGGCCAGACCGCCGAAGCCTTCTATGCCGCCGTCGCGCACAGCCGTCCGCTGTCGGTCGGGCTCAATTGCGCGCTCGGCGCGAAGGAATTGCGCCAGTACGTCGACGTGCTCGCGCAGATCGCCGAATGCCAAGTCAGTGCGCATCCGAACGCGGGCCTGCCGAATGCGTTCGGCGAATACGACGAGACGCCCGAAGACATGGCCGGCCTGATCGGCGAGTTCGCGCGCAGCGGCCTGCTCAACATGGTCGGCGGCTGCTGCGGCACGACGCCGGCGCATATCAAGGCGATTGCCGATGTGGTCGCCGGCGTCGCGCCGCGGCGTCTTCCCGGCACGCTGGCGGCCGCGGCATGACGACCTGTCGCGGGGCCTCCCCTTCTATCGTCATTCCCGCCTTCGCGGGAATGACGTCGTCTTCAGCCTGACTCCCGACACGATGTCCGAATCCCCACGCTACACGCGCCTGTCCGGCCTCGAACCGCTGGTCATCACGCCGGAGCTGCTGTTCGTCAATGTCGGCGAGCGCACCAATGTCACCGGCAGCGCGCAGTTCCGCAAGCTGATCAAGGAAGAACGCTACGACGAAGCGGTCGTCGTCGCGCGCCAGCAGGTCGAGAGCGGTGCGCAGATCCTCGACGTCAACATGGACGAGGGCCTGATCGATTCGGAAGCCGCGATGGTGCGCTTCCTCAACCTGATCGCATCGGAACCGGACATCGCACGCGTGCCGGTGATGGTCGATTCGTCCAAGTGGAGCGTGATCGAAGCCGGCCTCAAGTGCCTGCAGGGCAAGGGCGTGGTCAATTCGATCTCGCTGAAGGAAGGTGAAGAGGTCTTCTTCGAGCACGCGCGCAAAGTGCTGCGCTACGGCGCCGCCGCGGTGGTGATGGCCTTCGACGAGCAGGGCCAGGCCGATACCTGCGCGCGCAAGGTCGAGATCTGTACGCGCGCCTACACGCTGCTCACCGAGCGCCTCGGCTTTCCGCCGGAAGACATCATCTTCGATCCGAACATCTTCGCGATCGCCACCGGCATCGAGGAACACGACAACTACGCCGTCGACTTCATCGAAGCGACGCGCATCATCAAGGCGACGCTGCCGCACTGCCATATCTCCGGCGGCGTCTCCAACGTCTCGTTCTCGTTCCGCGGCAACGAGACCGTGCGCCAGGCGATCCACGCGGTGTTCCTGTATCACGCGATCCGCGCCGGCATGGACATGGGCATCGTCAACGCCGGCGCATTGCCGATCGTCGACGACCTCGATCCGGAACTGCGCGAGCGCGTCGAGGACGTCGTGCTCAACCGGCGCAAGGATGCGACCGAACGCCTGCTCGAAGTCGCCGAACGCTACAAGGCGAAGAAAGGCGAAGTCGTCGTCGAGAATCTCGCCTGGCGCGCGCTGCCGATCCGCGCACGCCTGGCGCATGCGCTGGTGCACGGCATCGATGCGTTCGCCGAGGAAGACACCGAGGAGGCGCGCCAGCTCAGCACGCGCCCGCTCGACGTCATCGAAGGTCCGCTGATGGACGGCATGAACGTGGTCGGCGATCTGTTCGGCGCCGGCAAGATGTTCCTGCCGCAGGTGGTGAAGTCCGCCCGCGTGATGAAGAAGGCGGTGGCCTACCTGCTGCCGTTCATCGAGGCGGAGAAACTGCGCACCGGCGACACCGCGAAATCGAACGGCAAGATCGTGATGGCGACGGTCAAGGGCGACGTGCACGACATCGGCAAGAACATCGTCGGCGTCGTGCTCCGCTGCAACAATTTCGACGTCATCGATCTCGGCGTGATGGTGCCCGCGCAGAAGATCCTCGATACCGCCAGGGCCGAGAACGCGGACATGATCGGCCTGTCCGGCCTGATCACGCCGTCGCTGGAGGAGATGAGCCATGTCGCGCGCGAAATGCAGCGACAGGACTTCCACCTGCCGCTGCTGATCGGCGGCGCAACCACTTCACGCGCGCACACCGCGCTGAAGATCGAGCCGCACTACAAGTCGCCGACGGTATGGGTGAAGGATGCCTCGCGCGCGGTCGGCGTCGCGCAGTCGCTGATCTCCAAGGACATGGTCGACGCGTTCATGCAGAAGATCCGCGCCGAATATGCCGAGATCCGCGTGCGCCACAAGGACCGCGGCGGCGCCAAGCGCCTCGTTTCGCTGGACAAGGCGCGCGCGCAGCGCTTCGACGGCGACTGGGCGAACTACGTGCCGCCGACGCCGCGCAAGCCGGGCATCACGGTATTCGATGACTTCCCGCTGGCCGAACTGGTCGGGTTCATCGACTGGTCGCCGTTCTTCAATGCCTGGGAACTCGCCGGACGCTATCCGGCGATCCTCGACGACGCGATCGTGGGTACACAGGCGCGCGAGCTGTTCGGCGACGCGCAGGCGATGCTGAAGAAGATCATCGACGAAAAATGGCTGACCGCGCGCGGCGTGATCGGGCTGTGGCCGGCGAACAGTATCGGTGACGACGTGGAGATCCATCCGCGCGCCGACGTGGAACTCCCGCTCCCGCAAGCTCCGCTCGAGGGCGAGGGAAAATCGAGCGTGCAGGCATCTCTCGCACGACTGCGCTTTCTGCGCCAGCAAGTCGACAAACCCGTCGAGCGCCCGGACTTCTGCCTGGCCGACTTCATCGCACCGAAGGACAGCGGCGTCGCCGACTGGATCGGCGCCTTCGCGGTGACCGCCGGCATCGGCATCGACGCGCACGTCGCGCGCTTCGAGAGCGATCACGACGACTATTCGGCGATCCTGCTGAAGGCGCTGGCCGACCGTCTCGCCGAGGCGTTCGCCGAATGCCTGCACAAGCGCGTGCGCCACGACTATTGGGGTTATGCCACCGACGAAGCGCTCGGCAACGACGAGCTGATCGAGGAGAAATATCGCGGCATCCGCCCTGCCCCGGGCTATCCGGCGTGCCCGGATCACACCGAGAAGGAAACCCTGTTCCGCCTGCTCGACGCGACCGCCAACGCCGGCATCTCGATCACGGAAAGCTTCGCGATGCTGCCGACCGCCGCCGTGTCAGGCTGGTATTTCTCGCATCCCGGCAGCCAGTACTTCGTCGTCGGCCGTCTCACCAAGGAACAAGTGGAAGACTACGCAAAGCGCAAGAAGTGGACGCTGGCCGAAGCCGAGCGCTGGCTTGCACCGAACCTCGACTACGACCCCGACTGAAACGCGGCGTGCTCAGGTTTCTTCGGGACCGCGCGGCGAAATGACCTCGGGCTTGTGCTCGCGCAGATGCGCGACCACGTTGTAGATCGAGACGAGCATCGGGAATGCGGTCTGGATGATGCCGACCGAGTCGTTCTTGCCCCAGATGAAATAGCCGAGCGTCATCACGCTGCCGGCGACCGACAGATACCAGAACGACATCGGCACGGTCACGCGCTTGTGCTTGCGCGTCGCGTAGAACTGCACGAACCAGCGTGCGGTGAACAGGGCCGTGCCGAGCAGGCCGATAATCTTCCACGGCGTGATGGTGACGCCGTGCAGGGTCATGAGGACATCGTTCATGGGTCTAATGCTTCAAGTCTGGTAGAAAAATCAGCGCGGCATGATGCGCGCGTGGCCTTTCGCGTGCGTTTCAACACACACGACGGTTCGCCCGCGCGTCGCGGGCGCGCATAGACCCGGTTCAGCGCGAGCGCTGCGCCAGCCAGTCGTGGATCGCGCTCGGCACTTCTCGCTGGGCGCGGCCCGATACGTAGATGCCGATATGGCCGCCGCGGAAGGCGATCTGCGTGTAGTCCTCGGTACCGACGTGCTCGCCGAGCACGCGCGATGCCGACGGCGGCACCAGATGATCCTGCTCGGCGAATACGTTCAGCACCGGCATCGTGATGTTGCCGAGATGGACTTCGTGGCCGCCGATTTCCAGACCGCCCTTGACCAGCTTGTTGCCCTGGTAGAAGTCCTTGATGAACTGGCGGAACGCCTCGCCGGCCTGGTCGGGCGAATCGAAGATCCACTTTTCCATGCGCATGAAGTTCTCCATCTCGACCTTGTCGTCGAGGATGTCGACCAGGCCGATGTACTTCTGCTGGTTCAGGCGTACCGGCTTCAGCATCAGGTAGCACAGGTTCATCAGGTCGGCCGGCACGTTGCCGAGCGTATCGACGAACAGGTCCACATCGAGCTGGCGCGTCCAGTTCGACAGCATGTTCTCCGGCGTGTGGAAATCGACCGGCGTGACCATCGTGATCAGGTTCCTGACCTTTTCCGGATGCATCGCGGCGAAGCACAGCGAAAATGCGCCACCCTGGCAGATGCCGAGCAGGTTGATCTTGTCGACGCCGGCTCGATCGGCCACCGCCTCGACCGAACGTGCGATATAGCCGTTGATATAGTCGTCGAGGGTAAGCCAGCGATCGGCACGATCGGGATAGCCCCAGTCGATCAGATAGACATCCTCGCCCTGCGCCAACAGGTTCTTCACCAGCGAACGGTCGTCCTGCAGGTCGACCATGTAGGGCCGGTTGACCAGTGCGTAG
>DASWPR010000299.1:0-3268 GCA_036398455.1 Dokdonella sp. | reverse complement strand
ATGCATCCGCGCGGCACGCCCGGCTCAGGATCGAGCAGGCGGCCGCGACGGGCAATGTCCGGGCGAGGCCTGAATCGACAGTGCGGGCGGCCGCGGAACATCCGGCCTATGCGCCGCGTATCTTACCGCAGCCGCTGTTTTGCAAGCCGCAGGGGCAGGGCAAGCCGTGAACGCAGGGGCCGGAGCGGCGCACTACGCGCGGCCCGCCGCCGCTTGGAAGAAATGAGGCCGGCGCGCGGCCTTTTCCATGGCGCAGTCCGAAGCGGACTGCGCGGGTCGCTGCCGATAGGCCGCTCGTCTCAATAGCTCGTCGTATCGAACACTTCGGCCATCGGCACGTCGGCGCCTTCCGCCAGGCGGATCTTCAGCGCGAGGCCGTCGCGCGAATCGGCGTGGTTCAGCGCTTCTTCGAGTTCGATCTTGCCTTCCTTGTAGAGTCCATACAGCGACTGGTCGAAGGTCTGCATGCCTTCCTGCAGGCTGCGATCCATCGCTTCCTTGACCTCGTGAACCTGGCCGCGGCGCAGCAGGTCGCGGATGTGCGGCGTATTGATCAGCACTTCCACGGCCGGCAGGCGGCGCCCGTCCTTCCCCATCACCAGACGCTGGCTGATGACCGCCTTGAGGTTCAGCGCGACGTTCATCAGGATGTTCTTGTGCGCGGCCTCGGGGAAGAAGTTGAGGATGCGCTCGATCGTCTGGTCGGCATTGTTCGAGTGCAGCGTCGCCAGGCACAGGTGACCGGTTTCGGAGAAGGTGATGGCCGCTTCCATGGTGTCGGCATCGCGGATTTCGCCGATCAGGATCACGTCCGGCGCCTCGCGCATCGCGTTCTTCAGCGCTTCGTGGTAGCTGTGCGTATCGAGGCCGACTTCGCGCTGGTTGACGACCGATTTCTTGTGCCGGTACAAGTACTCGATCGGGTCCTCGATGGTCAGGATGTGACCCGGCGAGTGCGCGTTGCGGTGGTCGATCATCGACGCCAGCGTGGTCGACTTGCCGGAACCGGTCGCGCCGACCAGCAATACGAGGCCGCGCGGCTCCATGATGATGGTCTTGAACAGCGGCGGCAGGCGCAGCTGCTCGATCGTCGGAATCTCGCTCTTGATCGCGCGGATCACCATGCCGACTTCGCCGCGCTGCTTGAACACGTTGATGCGAAAACGCCCGGCGTCCTTCACGGCGATGGCCATGTTGAGCTCGAGATTCTTCTCGAACTGGGGAACCTGGCCCTCGTCCATCAGCGAGTAGGCGATCTTCTTGACCATACCGCTCGGCATGCCGGTGTTGCCGAGCGGGTAGAGCTTGCCCTCGACCTTGATATTGACGGGTGCTCCAGTGGTCAGGAACATGTCCGACGCACCTTTTTCGGTCATCAATTTCAGGAAGTAGCCGATGTCCATCGGTAATTCTCGCTAAGCTTCGGTTGAACAGGCGGTCGCCGCGTGAGCGCAGGCGCGAGCGGAAAGTGCCGCCGCGCCGAGCTATCTCCCCTGCATGGCACGGCTTTTTACAATTTTCACACTTCTGGTCGCGAAGCATATGACAAGTCGTTCCCGAAAAATCCATGCGCGGGTCGCAATTCCGCTCGCGCTGCTCCTGCTGCAGGCCTGCAGCCCGACGCGGCCGCCGGTCGAAGACCTTGCGGCGGCGTCCAGGGCGCTGGCTGCCGCGCGTGCGGCCGGCGCGCCGACGTACGCGGCGGCCGAGTACCGCTCGGCCGGCCAGCGCTTCGATCAGGCCCAGGCCGCCGAGGCGCAAAAGGACTATGACGCAGCGACCCAGCTGGCACGCGAATCGGCGGCCGACGGCGAACTGGCGACTGCGAAGGCGCGCACCGGCAAGGCGCGCGAGGCGGTCGACAAGCTGCGCCAGGACAACGCTAACATGGACCGCGATCTGACCGAGCACGCTTCGACGGAGACGCAGCCATGATGCGCCATCGGATAGCCGTTTTCGCACTGGCTCTCGGCTTCATCGTTGGCGGCAATGCGTTCGCTCGCGATGACGAGTACGAGCGCCTGGCCGACCGTTTCGACCGGCTGGCGGCGGATCCCGCGCTGGGTCAACGCGCGCCTGCGCAAATGGATCGCGCGCGCGCGGCGCTGGCGGAGTTCAAGGACGCCGGGCGGGGCGATCGCAAGCAACTGGTCTATCTGGTCGAGCGGCGCATCGACATCGCGCAGGCCAGCGCGCAGGCCGAGGCGCTGGAGAGTCAGCGCGCCGACCTGCAGCGCGAGAACGATCGTCTGCAGCTGGCCATCGCGCGTCGCGACGCGGCGCAGGCACGCGCAGAGCTGGAACGTCAGCGGCTGCAGTCGCAGATCCGTGCGGAAGAAGCCGAAAGTGCCCGTCGCGACGCCGAGGCCGCGCGTGCCGAGGGCGAACAGGCTGCGCAGGCAGCCGAAGCCGCCCGCAACGAAGCCGAGCAGGCCAAGCGCATGGCGGCGGCGCAGGCCAAGGCCACCGCGCTGGCCAAGAAGGAAGCCGAACTCGAAGCGGCAGTGAGCGGCAACGCGCCAAAGCCGAAACCGGCGGCCAAGCCGAAGCCGAAGGCCAAGCCCAAGCAGGACGCGGCAGGAGGCTGACCGGCATTGCCCGCGCAGGAGCCGCCATGGCAGGCTGGGCGAGCAGCGCAGACGGCGTCGGGCGGCGTTTTGACAGGTCACATGAAACGGCGTGACGACACGCCGGCGGGCGCGTTGCAGCGCGCCCTGTGGCGCTGGCGCGCTCCTTCAATTCACTGTTTTTGAACGATTATTTCACGTTCGTCAAAAGACGCGGGGAATTTTCGAAACGCGTGAATGTCGTGTTGCCAAGTCCTGGGCGAAGGAGTAGCGTCACTCTCCCAAGTGGCACGGTGTTTCTCGAATCCCACTTGGGGCAGAACCCAGCCCATGACTGCAACGACCGCGACAGAGGACATCGAAACCTCGAATCATCGATGATCGGCTCACGCATACGGACGTTTCCTGGCAGTGGCGTCCGTCGCCGAACCGATCGATCTCCCTCTCGCCGGCCCTGCCGATCTCATTGCGGCTGCGGCGGCTCTCTCCGAGCCAATCGCGCAATCTCGTAGTACTCGTCCCGCAATGCAAGGGCGCTGCCTCACCGCCGCGTCCTTGCACTTGCGTCCTTTGCGATAGAGGAGGTCAGTCGATGTTCGAGCAGAACCAGGAAGAAGTAGCGGCGCTGATGCAGAAAGATGCGGAGTTCCGCAGCCTGTACTACCGCCACAGGGAACTGGACGGCAAGGTGCGCGACGCTG
>DASWPR010000298.1:0-2883 GCA_036398455.1 Dokdonella sp. | reverse complement strand
CGCCCAGCCACAGTTGGAGCAGATACATGGCGACGTTCGCCAGCAGCAGCGCACGGGTCACCGGCGGAAGATCGAGGGGCATGGAGTTCCTGCAAGGCGGTCGCCGAGCCTGCAATGGATCGGCACGAAGCGCGCAGGATGCGGTGAGCGGCGACCAGATTCAATATGCAGTGCGCCGGCTCACCCACCGGGCGCATCGGCTGCCGTGTCGAAACCGTCGACGAAGATGCGGTCGATCACCATTACGACGCCGCGCATGCCGCCGCTGAGGTCGCCATGCGCCTCGCAGTAGTAGCCGAACGTGCCGGGCAGCCGGAATTGCACGTCGGCGCGCCATGCGGCGGCATTCGGCGCGTTGTTCGTGGTGCAGTTGACCGAGCAGATGAAACGGTTGTTGTCCGCGTGCACGTTGTGCACGCCACCGGCATTTTCGAATGCGATCGTATCGCCCTGGTAGATCGTTATCGCGGCCGGCGTGAAGGTCAGGTCGGGATTCGCGGTCACGACGTGGAGGGTGGCTTGCGCGGCGCTGCAGTATGCCGCCGCCATGACTGCGGCGTTGCGCGCGTGAGCCATCCAACGGGGGCGGTCACGCGCCGGCATCAGCCCATGAATCCGAGATCGGCGCTGCCGAAACGGCCGAGACTCGGGAAGATATCGGCAATGCCGCCGGCGTCGACGCCGAACCAGCGCGCCAGCGTCGCCGCGTACTGGTCGACGGCCAGCGTCGGGATGATCTGGCCGTAGCCGGTATCGTCCGGATTGCTGCCCGGATTGTCGTCGTCGTAGCGCGCCAGCGATGGCATCGTGCCGTAGAAGCGCTGGCCGACGACGCCGCCGCCGATGGCGAAATGGTGGCCGCCCCAGCCGTGATCGGTACCGCTGCTGTTGACCGCGAGCGAACGACCGAAGTCCGACGCGGTGAACGCGGTCACCGAATCGGCGGTGCCGAGTTGCACGGTCGCGTCGTAGAACGCCTTCAGCGCCTGCGACAGCTGGCTGAGGTTGTCCTGCTGGTTCGAGGGCTGGTCGCTGTGGGTGTCGTAGTTGCCGGCCGAAACGAAGAACACCTGCCGGCTCATGCCGAGCGCGCCGCGCGCACCGATCAGGCGCGCGACCATCTGCAGCTGGTTGCCGAGGTCGGTGTCCTGGAACGGCGTCGTCCACGTCGGCGGATCGCCCAGCGCGCTGTCGATGATGCGGTAGTTGGCGATCGAGCGCGTGGCCGCGTCGGCGAACGCGCGTTCGAGCACATGCGTCTGCGTGCCCGGCGCAATCAGGGCGTTGTAGGCGGCGGTGCCGGCCTCGTTGTCGTTGCCCGGCAGGATCCAGGCTTCGGGACCGTCGTCGGAGTAGTCCATCCGCGTCACGCCGGAGGAATCCATCGCATACGGATTGACGATCGCGCCGCGCTGGAACAGCGCGCTGCCGCCGAGCGTGATGCTCATCGGAATCTGCCCTGCGTTCGATGCGTAGAGCAGATCGGCGATACGTCCGCCCCAGCCGTTCGCGTTCGCATCGTCCGGACGCGAGGTCTGCCACTGGCTGCTCTGGTCGTCATGCGAAAACAACTGCGGCGGCGTCGGCACGCCGCCGTTCTGGTATTGCGACTGCGTGATCGGATACAGCAGGCTGCCGACGTTGGCGACGATCGCGGCCTTGCCGGCATTGAACAGGCCAGCCAGTTCCGGCATGGCCGGATGCAGCCCGTAGTTCGCCGGCCCGCCGCCGGCGGCGGGCGTCAGGCCGGCCAGGGCGGACGCCGGCAGCGCCAGTTCGCCGCGCGAGGATTCGTAGTCGGTGCGTGCCTGGCCGCTGCTCGGCACGATCGTGTTGAAGCTGTCGTTGCCGCCGTACAGGAACACGCACACCAGCGCCCTGTAGTCGCTGAATGCGTAGCGGCGCGCATTCGCGGCGGCGGCGACCAGACGCAGATTGCCCAGCGCCGAATACAGGCTCGCACCGCCGAGCGCGGCGCAGAGGCTTCGGCGCAGGAACTTGCGACGATCCACGTGCATGGTGGCATCCCTCATTTCTGGATCGAGTATTCGGGCGAATTCATGATCAGGTACAGCGCGTGCTGCACGCGGACGCGACCGAGGTCGGCGCCGTAGTCGTCGGACGTCAACGCGAGCAATCGCGTGAGCAGCACGTCGCGCATGAACGGCGACATCTGCCCGCCCATCAGCACGGTGCCGTAGCCGTCGATCAGCGCCGCCGGATCGCCGACGGCGAGCGCCGCATCGCGCGCCTCGTTCATCTGCAAGGTGGCGCTGTCGTCGCTGCCGTAGCACGCCTCGCTCGCCGTGTAGTCGCAGAAGATCTGGTGGAACAGATCGTTCGGCGTCGCCACCACCATGGTGTCGCCGAGGATCTGGAACTCCGGACTCAGCAGGCCGCGGTTCTGCACTTCGCCGGGCTGCTGGAATTCCGGCTTGAAGAAATTGAACACGGTCGGCGAACGCAGCGGCGCTTCCCCGTAGAGGTTCTCGATCGGCGGATAGGTGCGCAGGTTGGCGATGCGGCCGCTGCCCGAGCGGCCAGCCAACGCGCGCCACAGATGCGTAGCCTTCAGCAGCGGCTCGCGCAGCTTGCCGAAGGTATCCGCATGCTGCCATTGACCGTAGCGTGCTTCCGGGTCGAGCAGGATCGCGCGCACGACCGCGCGCAGGTTGCCGCGCGTGTGCTGCGCGCTGCCGTCGTCGTTGAACGTCTGCGCCACGCGCTCTACGTAGGCCGGCGTCGGATTGCTGGTGACGAGGCGCTGGATCAGGCGCGTCGCCACGAACGGACCGACGTTCGGATGATGAAAGATGTTGTCGAGCGCAGCGGTGAGTTCGGCCTGCGTATCGCCGCCTGCATGCAGCACGCCCCCTGCCAGCG
>DASWPR010000297.1:0-3596 GCA_036398455.1 Dokdonella sp. | reverse complement strand
ACCAGATTTCCGATGCCGTCCTCGACGCAATCCTCGCGCAGGACAAGCGCGCCCGCGTCGCATGTGAAACGCTGGTCAAGACCGGCGTCGCGATCGTCGCCGGCGAAATCACCACGAGTGCGTGGATCGACCTCGAAGCGCTCACGCGCAAGGTCATCCTCGACATCGGCTACGACAGCTCCGACGTCGGGTTCGACGGCGCCACCTGCGGCGTGATCAACCTGATCGGCAAGCAGTCGCCGGACATCAACCAGGGCGTGGATCGCAAGAACCCCGAAGAACAGGGCGCGGGCGACCAGGGCCTGATGTTCGGCTACGCCACCAACGAGACCGACAGCTACATGCCGGCCGCGATCCACCTGTCGCATCGCCTGGTCGAACAGCAGGCGAAGGTGCGCAAGAAGAAGAACTCGCCGCTGCCGTGGCTGCGTCCGGATGCGAAGTCGCAGGTCACCTTGCGCTATGAGAACAACAAGGCGGTCGCGATCGACGCCGTCGTGCTGTCGACCCAGCATGATCCTTCCGTGAAGCAGAAGGATCTGATCGAGGGCGTGCGCGAGTACATCGTCAAGCCGGTGCTGCCGACCAAGTGGCTGCACAAGGGCACCAAGTTCCACATCAATCCGACCGGCAAGTTCGTCATCGGCGGACCGGTCGGCGATTGCGGCCTGACCGGGCGCAAGATCATCGTCGACACCTACGGCGGCTGGGCCCGTCATGGCGGCGGCGCGTTCTCGGGCAAGGATCCGTCCAAGGTCGACCGCTCGGCCGCCTACGCGGCGCGCTATGTCGCCAAGAACATCGTCGCGGCCGGCCTTGCCGATCGCTGCGAGATCCAGGTGTCCTACGCGATCGGCGTGGCGCATCCGACGTCGATCTCGGTGACCACGTTCGGCACCGGCAAGATCGGCGACGACAAGATCGAGAAGCTGATCCGCGCGCATTTCGACCTGCGCCCGTACGGCATCATCAAGATGCTCGACCTGGTCCACCCGATGTATCAGCCGACCGCGGCTTACGGCCATTTCGGCCGCGCGCCATACGACGTCAAGCTCGCCAACGGCGAGACCTTCACCGCGTTCTCGTGGGAGAAGACGGACAAGGCGGCGGAACTGCGCAAGGCGGCCGGCCTGAAGTAACGCCGGCATTCCTGCCCGCGTGTCGAAGAAAGGCCGCCTCGAGCGGCCTTTCTTTTTTGCGGAACGGCGGCCGCGCCTTCCGATGCGGCCCGAAGTTCAGTAGCCTAGCGGCCTAGTCGGTATCCGCTTGCCGACCACTCGATAGCTACGCTTGTCTACTGATTTCGGATCAATCATGCCGACGAATGCCTTCGCCGTTTCCGCGCTGATGCGTGGCTGCCTGCTTGCCGCCGCCGGGTGCCTCGCCTGGAGCGCATCGAGCCGCGCGGAGAGGGTCGAACCCCCGCTCGAACTCCTGTATGCGCCGGGCAACATGCTGGTCGCCGGCCCCATCCTCGAGATCAATCCGAGCGGACGCATCGTGTTCCAGCGCAAGGACGTCCTCGGCGGCAAGGAACGGCCGCCCGAGCAGATCGATGTGCGCGTGCCGATGTCGAGCCTGCGCACGGTCCAGGTCGGCGAGCGCTACATCTTCGGCTATACCAACCTGCGCACGGATCCGCGCAATCCCACGCGCGCAATGCTCGATCCCAACGGCGCGGTCGTGCTGACCAGCATCGGTCTCGATCCCGCCCTTTTCCGCGACACGCCGGAGGCGCGGGCAATCCTGAAGGCCGCACGCAGCGAGCGCGGGCGCGAGTCGCGCAGCCTGTTCGATCAACTGCTCAAGGCGCTGAACGGCGCCGATCCCGCGCTGCAGACGCTGGCCGCCGGAGAGTTCGCGCAGGAGCCGGAATTCGGCGAACGCCTGCGCGAAGACGGCGGCCAGGCCGTCATCGAGAAGGCCATTCGCAATGCCGCCCTGGCGCCGGGCGTTCGAACGACGCTGCTGGTCGCCGCGGCGACGCGCCCGCGCGATTTCGGCGAACGATGGCCGGATGCCGCCATCGACATAGTGACAAATACGCCTGTAGGCGGATATTCTACTGCTACTGCAGACCCATATGATTTGGTTCTGACGGCGCTGGCTCTGCTCGACAAGCAGGCGACGAAGCTTTCACCCGATGCCTTGCAGCGTTGGGTCTGGAGTCCGAGTCCCCCACTGGTCGAACGCGCGAGCGTGATGTTGCGGCGGCAATCGCCGGCTTTGGAGCGATCGACGATCCAGCAGGCGCTGGCCGATCCGAAACTGCCGGCGAACACCCGCACATTCCTCAACGATCATCTGCGTCGTCTCGACCGGCTCGACGCTCGTTCGAAGGCGCGGAAGGATGGAACCGGTTGATCGTGATTTCGAGCGCGGGGCGGCGGCCCCCGTAGGTCGAAGCGTCGACGTGCCGTCGCGGTTCTCGTTGGGGGTTTCCGTTCATGGCTTCATCACGTTCCGTCTCGGTCGCGTTCGGCGCGGCCCTGTCGTTGACGCTTGCAGCGTCGGCACATTCGGCGGGCAGCAGCCCGACCAACTCGACTCATCCGATCGCATCGCGCGACACGACGCCCAGCGTGATCCACGCAGCGCGGTTCGACGTATCGGCGCCGATCCGCGACATCATCCGCAACATGCCGCCGGGGCAGCCGATGGGCACCGAAGAGGAGCCCTATGCGATCCCGAACATCCTGCTCAAGCTCACCGGCACGCCGCCCAAGCCGTCGCTGCGCGGCATCCAGCGCGCACCGAGCGGCACCCCCGCACCGCCGATCGACCTGACCTTCGAAACGGTCAGCTCGGCGACGTCCGGCTGCGGCTGCCTGCCGCCCGATACGAACGGCGACGTCAGCGACCAGCACTTCATCCAATGGGTGAATTCCGCCTGGCAGGCCTTCGACAAGACCACCGGCGCACCCGACCCGACGACGCCGTCGCCGACGCAGGGCAATTCCTTCTGGGTCGGTTTCGGCGGCCAGTGCGAAACCACCAATGCCGGCGACCCGATCGCGCTGTGGGATCCGCGCGCACAGCGCTGGGTCATGAGCCAGTTCGTGACACAGCCGCCGTACGCCCAGTGCGTCGCGGTTTCGACGTCGTCCGATCCGTTCGGCACGTACAACCGCTACGAGTTCAACTGGCCGAACTTCGGCGACTACCCGAAGCTGGCCGTGTGGACCGACAACTCCGGCAGCCAGGACGCCTACCTGCTGACCACGCATGAATTCGACTCCGGCGGTTCGTTCGCCGGCGCGGCCTACATCGCGATGGAGCGCGACAAGATGCTGACCGGCGACTCCACCGCCGCGATGCTGCGCTACCCCGGCAACAACGCCTATGGCGTCGAGCCGGTCAACCTCGTCGGCACGCTGAATGCGCCGGGCAATGCCTGCCCGATGTTCGTGCACTACGACGACACGAATTTCGACGGCTACCTGTTCTGGGACCTGTGCCTGGATTGGGCGACGCCGGCGAACAGCACGATCTCCGCGACGCCGACGCACGTCGCCGGCACGCCGTTCGCTCCCTACGGCGGCGAGGTGCCGCAGCAAGGTACGGCGAACGGACTGGATTCGTTCGGCACGCACATC
>DASWPR010000296.1:0-7368 GCA_036398455.1 Dokdonella sp. | reverse complement strand
AGCACGCCGGGCTTGTTGCTGACCTCGATGCGCAGCTCGACCTTGTAGTCGCCCTGCACGTCCTTGTCCCAGGCGATCTCGACGCAGCGCTCCGGCGACTTGCGCAGCTCCGGCACGTTCGGGCATTCGACGCGGTGCACGACGATGCCCTTGCCCGGCGACAGGTAGCCCATGATCTCGTCGCCCGGCACCGGATGGCAGCAGTTGCCGAACGACAGCACGCCGCGCTCGGCGCCGCTGATCAGAATCTTCTCGTTGCTGCGCTGGCGCGCGACGTGTGGCGGCTCGCCCTGCGCCGCGAGCAGCGCCTGGGCGACCGCGTCGGCGACGCGGTTGCCGAGCGCGATGTCGGCGAGCAGCTCCTCGAGGCGCTTGTACTTCTGCTCGGCGAGGTAGCGGTCGAGCACCGCGTGCGGAATGCTCTCCAGCGACGCCTCCAGCGCGTCGAGCGCGCGGTCGAGCATGCGATGGCCGAACTCGACGGCGTCCTCGTGCTGCAGCCGCTTCAGATGGTGGCGGATCGCCGTGCGCGCGCGCCCGGAGACGACCCATTCGAGCCACTGCGGGCTCGGGCTCGCCGACGGCGCGGTCACGATCTCGACGGTCTCGCCGCTCGCGAGCCGCGTGCGCAGCGGCACGAGGCGCTTGTCGACGCGCGCGGCCACCGCATGGTCGCCGACGTCGGTGTGCACGAAGTAGGCGAAGTCGAGCGCGGTCGCGTTGCGCGGCAGCGCGAGGATCTGCCCCTTCGGCGTGAACAGGTAGACCTCGTCGGGAAACAGGTCGACCTTGACGTTCTCGATGAACTCCAGCGACGAGGGCATCTGCGTCTGGCGGTCGACCAGGTTCGAGACCCATTCGCGCGCACGGCTCTGCGCGCTGTTCGACGGCGACGAGTCGGTCTTGTAGACCCAGTGCGCGGCGACGCCGCGTTCGGCGACGCGATCCATGTCCTCGGTGCGGATCTGGATTTCGATCGGCGCGCCGAACGGCCCGAACAGCACCGTGTGCAGCGACTGGTAGCCGTTCGCCTTCGGGATCGCGATGAAGTCGCGGAAGCGCCCTTCCAGCGGCTTGTACAACCCATGCACCGCACCGAGCGCGTGGTAGGAATGCGGCACGCTGTCGACGACGACGCGGAAGCCGTACACGTCCATCACCTGCGCAAACGATTTGTGCTCGCCCTGCATCTTCGAATAAATGCTGTACGGCGACTTGATCCGGCTGACGACGCGATGCGGGATCTGCTCGGATTCGAGACGCGCGTTGAGCGCCATCTCGATGCGCGACATCGCTTCGCGCCGGTTGCCGAGCAGCGCGCGAATGCGCTCGGAGATCACCCGGTGGCGATCCGGATGCAGCGCGCGGAAGCCGAGATCCTGCAGCTCGGCCTTGAAACGGTTCATGCCCAGGCGCTGCGCGATCGGCGCATAGATGTCGAGCGTCTCGCGCGCGATGCGCCGGCGGGCGTCGACCGCCATCGAACCGAGCGTGCGCATGTTATGCAGACGATCGGCCAGTTTGATCAGGATCACGCGCAGGTCGCGCGCCATCGCCAGCAGCATCTTGCGGAAGCTTTCCGCGGCGGCTTCCTGGCGGTTGCGGAAGCGCACCTTGTCGAGCTTGGTGACGCCGTCGACGAGTTCGACCACGGTCGCGCCGAACTCGGCGCCGATCTGCTCCGAGGTCAGCTGCGTGTCTTCGAGCGTGTCATGCAGGATCGCGGCGATGATCGTCTCGGCATCCATGCCGAGCTCGGCGAGGATGCCGGCGACCGCGACCGGATGGGTGATGTACGGTTCGCCGCTCTTGCGCGTCTGCCCTTCGTGGGCGACGGCGCCGACCTCGTAGGCACGGCGCACGCGCGCAACCTGTTCGGCCGGCAGGTAGACGGCGAGCTGCTGCTCGAGCGCTCGTACGTCGGCGGGAGGCTGGCTCACCGTCGGCGCCCGCGCTTGCAAGGCAGCAGTCTTCACCATGTCGCGCCGCTCAGGCTGCTCCGGCAGGACCACCGCGCTGGCGTCGCGCCCGGGACATCAGAGGTCGTCGCCGCCCTTGCCGAGATCGTCGTCGACCTCCGCGGCGGCCCATTCCAGCGCCTCGCGTTCCTTGCGCTCGCGTTCCTGCTTGTCGATCTCGTCGATCATCGTCTGGTCGACCTTGCGATCGGCGATCTCGCGCAACGCCAGTACGGTCGGCTTGTCGTTGTGACCCTCGACAGCCGCCGTGGCGCCCTTGGCGAGCTGGCGCGCGCGCTTGGTCGCCATCAATACGAGCTCGAAGCGGTTGTCCACCACTTTGAGGCAATCTTCTACGGTGATACGTGCCATCCCATCCTACCTCTCGAAACCGCGACTCATGATTACTGAAATCAAAGCCAATTCATGGCTTTAGCCAACCTCATTGTAGCGCCTCGGGTTTGTGCGGCGCAAACAAAGCGGCATCTTCGCCCCCGGCTAGTGCACCTGTACCCCCATTTCGCGTAGCCTTGCACTGCGGAAAGGGACTACCAGTGCCGCGGGCGACCGACGCGCGTGCACCATCGAGACGATCATCCATGCGATTCATATCCGAATACGCTCACCTGCGTGCGGGCCCGTTGGCGCTTTGCGTCGCGATCCTGGCCGGCTGCACGATCGCCAAGCCGCGCACCGACGATCCGTGGGAAGGCTTCAACCGCAAGATGTACGCGTTCAACGACGCGGCCGACAAGGCGGTAATCCGTCCGGTCGCCGTCGGCTATCGAAAGATCACGTCGCAGAACGTTCGGCGCGTGGTGTCGAACTTCTTCGCCAACATCAAGATGCCGATCACGATCATCAATGACGTGCTGCAGGCCGATCCGAAGTCCGCCGCGCGCAATACCGGCCGCTTCGTGATCAATACGACGGTCGGCTTCATCGGCCTGTTCGATCCGGCCAGTGAAATGAAGCTGCCGCCGAACGAAACCGATTTCGGCGTCACCCTGGCCAAATGGGGGCTGCCGGAAGGCCCCTACGTGGTGCTGCCGCTGGTCGGCTCGACCACGGTGCGCGACGTATGGCGCCTGCCGGTGGACAACTATTTCGATCCGGTCGCCTGGTATGGCCGCGAGCACGACAACAGCTTCCTGCAGGAAAACGGCCCGAACCTGTTCTACCTGGTCACCTTGCGGGCGCGCGGCATCGAGGCCGAAGGCCTGCTCGAAGGCGTCTACGACCCCTACGTGTTCTACCGCGATGCCTACCGGCAGCGGCGCATCTACGACATCTACGACGGCCAGCCGCCGGCGGAGATCATCGAACAGATGCAGGGCACCAACGACGTGGACGTCGACAAGCTGCTGCAGGAACAGCACGACTACGAGCGCAAGCAGGCCAAGCCGGTCAAGACCCGCGAATAATGCCGGCGGGACCCGAGCCTCGGATCCCGCGCAGGGGTCAGGCGATGCCGAGCAGGGGCTCGGCGTCGCACAGGTGAGCCAGCGCCTTCAGGTCGTCCGGCACCGCGGCCAGATGCAATCGCACATTGCGCCGAGCCGCTTCGGCGGCCCAGGCGAGCAGCAATGCCAGCGTCGCACTGTCGACGTCGCGCAAGCCGGAAACGTCGACGGTCACGTCGGCGGCGCCGTCATCGAGCAGCTCGCCGCCGCGCCCGAAGGCAGCAGCGGCCTGCTCGAAGCCGACCACCCCGGCGATGCGGACTTGCCCCGCGCCGGTGCGTTCGATGCGCAACGCTTCGCTCACTGAGCGCCCTGCTGCGTGTGCTCCATGTTCTCCAGCGTCTTCTCGCCCTGCGTTTCCAGGCGCGTGATCAGTGCATCGAGGCTGGATTTCTGGATTTCCGCGCCGACCTGGTTGCGGTAGTTGGTGATGTAGGAGATGCCTTCGATGATCACGTCGTAGGCCTTCCAGTCGCCTTCCTTGGTCTTGCGGAACGCATAGTCCACGGCGAGCGTCTTGCCGTCGTCGAGCACGACCTGGGTGCGCACGATCGAACGCTTGTCGTTCAGATCGCCATTGCTCGGCAGCACGCGCACGCGTCCCTTCGTATAGTTCAGCAGACCCTCGGCATAGCGATGCGCGATCGAGTTGTAGAACGCCTTGGCGAAGCGCGCGCGCTGTTCCGGCGTCGCTGTGCGCGCGTTCTGGCCGAGCACGAGGATCGAGGCGTAGTCGATGTCGAAGCGCGGCAGCAGGATGCCGTCGATGATCTTGATCAGCTTTTCGTGATCGCTCTTCAACTCGTCCTGGTGGCCCTCGATGGCCTTGCCCAGGTCGTCGGCGATCCCCTGCACGACCGTGTCGGGAGTCGGTGCGTCGGCATGTGCCGGCGCGATGGCGGCGGCGCCGGAAAACAGGGCGAACGCGAGGCCGAGGGTGCGCAACATGGATGGGCTCCTAATGCTTGTTGGTATCGGTGGGCGGCGCGGCGGGCTTGCCGGCGTCCGCTGCAGGCGGGACGTCGCCGTTCGCCGGCTTCTGCGGCGGCGAACCATTGACCAGGAACTTGCCGATGAGATCTTCGAGCTGCATCGACGACTGCGTCAGCACGAATTCGTCGCCATCCTTGAACATGTCCGGCGAACCGCCCGGCTGGATGCCAACGTACTGATCGCCGAGTAAACCGCTGGTGAATATCGCGGCCGAGGAATCGTCCGGCAGCTGGTGATAACGCTTGTCGACCGATATCTGCACCTGCGCCTCCAGCTTGACCGGATCCAGCGCGATCGATTCGACCGACCCGATGCGCACGCCGGCCAGCTTCACCGGCGCGCGCAGCTTCAGCTGGCCGATGTTGGTGAAGCGCGCCTTCAGCAGGTAGCTGTCGCCCTGGCTGAAATTCGCGACCGACGTCGTCTGCGTCGCCAGATACGCAAGCGCAGTGAAACCGAGCAGGATGAACAGGCCGGTGCCGACCTGGTAGGAACGTCGTTGGGTCACGTGCAGTGCCTCACATCAAGAATGCCGTCATCACGAAATCGAGCGCCAGCACGACGATCGAGGAAAATACGACCGTGCGCGTGGTCGCGTAGGCCACGCCCTCGCTGGTCGGCGGCGTCGTGTAGCCCTGGAACACCGCGATCAGCGCGACGACCGCGCCGAACGCCGTGCTTTTCCACACGCCGTTGATCACGTCCTTCCAGACGTCGACGCTCGAGGTCATGTTCGACCAGAACGTGCCGTTGTCGAGACCGAGCCAGCTCACGCCGATCAGGTGCGCGCCGAAGATGCCGAGCGCATTGAACACGCAGGCCAGCAGCGGCATCGCAATGATGCCGGCGAGAAAGCGCGGTGCGGCGACATAGGCGAGCGGATCGACCGCCATCATCTCCATCGCGGAGAGCTGGTCGGTGGCGCGCATCAGGCCGATCGCGGCGGTGATCGAAGTGCCGGCGCGCCCGGCGAACAGCAGCGCGGTGACGACCGGCCCGAGTTCCCGGTACAGCGAGAGCGACACCACCGTGCCGAGCGCAGCGGTGCCACCGAAGATCGACAGCACGTAGTACAGCTGCAGGCCGAGCACCATGCCGACGAACAGACCGCAGGTCATGATGATGACCAGGCTCATCGCGCCGACGAACCAGATCTGCCGCAGCGTCTCCTTGATGTGGCGCAGGCTTTTCGGAATCGCGCCGAGAATCTGAAACAGGAACAGGCCGCAGGCGCCGACTTGGGCCAGCGCATCGGCGATACGCGAGGGTTCCTTGCGTACGGCGCTCATGCGGCGCGCTCCTTCTGCGTCGACGGCGGAAATCCGAGATCGGTCGCGTAGTCGCCGGCCGGATACTGGAAAGGCACCGGACCGTCGGCGTCGCCGCCGAAGAACTGCTTCGTCCAGGCCGAATCGGCGCGCGTCAGTTCGTCCGGCGTGCCGCGCGCGACGACCTTGCCGCCGGCGATCAGATAGACCAGATCCGCCGCGCGCGCGACCGCGGCGAATTCGTGCGCGACCAGGATGCTGGTCAGGCCGAGCGTGTCGTTCAAGGTGCGGATCAGCTTCAATACCTGGTTCAACGCAATCGGGTCGAGACCGACGAACGGCTCGTCATAGAGAATCAGCATGGGATCGCGGATCATCGCGCGCGCCAGGGCGACGCGCCGCGCCATGCCGCCGGAGAGTTCGCTCGGCATCAGCTCGGCGGCGCCGCGCAGGCCGACCGCCTGCAGCTTGGTCAGTACGATGTTGCGCACGATTTCCTCCGGCAGCCGCAGATGCTGGCGCAGCGGAAACGCGACGTTCTCGAACACGCTGAAATCGGTCAGCAGCGCCGAGTTCTGGAACAGGAAACCGATTTTCTCGCGCAGGTCGAACAGCGCATTGCGCGACAGCGTCGGCACGTCGACGCCGTCGACGCGGATCTCGCCGGCGTCCGGCATCAGCTGGCCGGTGATATGCCGCAGCAGCGTCGTCTTGCCGGTGCCGCTCGGCCCCATGATCGCGGTGATCCTGCCGCGCGGGATGTCCAGATCCATCCCGTCGAAAATGACCTTGCCGCTCAGCACGGTACGCAGGCCGCGCACCTGCACCAGGGCAGCGTCGCTTTGTACAGCACGAGCGGTGGCGCGGGCGTCGGTCACTCGATTCGGTTCCATGCGAGGGGTGCCGCCGCACGGGGGGCGCACGCGGCGCGGCTACCTTAGCCGATGCGAGCACGCCGCCGCCAGCGGCGCCGTCGCGCGTTCAATTCTTCTTCAGCAAGTCGTCGAGCAGGACCGCATGACGCGACAGCTGAGCGGCACGGCGCAGACGCTGGCCGGCCACGATCGCACGCAGATCCGCAAGCGCATCGGCGAACTGGTCGTTGACGACGATGTAGTCGAAGTCCGCGGCATGCGCAATTTCCTCGCGCGAGTCGGCCAGCCGGCGCGCGATCGCCTCGGCGTTGTCGGAAGCACGCGTGCGCAGGCGGCGTTCCAGTTCCGTGCGCGACGGCGGCAGGATGAAAACGCTGACGCTGTCCGGCCGCGCCGCACGCACCTGGCGCGCGCCCTGCCAGTCGATTTCGAGCAGTACGTCGCGCCCGCTGGCGAGCAGCGGTTCGACGGCGTCGCGCGCGGTGCCTTTCAGGTCGCCGTGCACGTTCGCGTATTCGTAGAACGCTCCCTTCGCGGCCATGTGTTCGAACAGGTCGCGCGAGACGAAATGATAGTGCCGGCCCTCGACTTCGCCCGGCCGCGGCAGACGCGAGGTGTACGACACCGACAGGCTGATGCCCGGTTCGCGCTCGAGCAGCGCGTTGACCAGGCTCGACTTGCCGGTCCCGGACGGCGCCGCGACGATGAACAAGGTTCCGCTCATTCGAGGTTCTGTACCTGAACTCGAAGTGACGCACAAAAACCGCTTGAAAACGCGGTTTCTGAGCCACCACGGAGCGATTGGGTACAA
>DASWPR010000295.1:0-1676 GCA_036398455.1 Dokdonella sp. | reverse complement strand
CCACCTGGCCGGTCGGGAACTGCGCGAAGCCGAGTTCGATGATCGTGCCGCGCCATTTGTCGACGTGCGAAAGATCGAAACTCGATTCGCCCTCGCCCGGCCACGGCAGCGAGATCGTCTGCACATCGTCCGGCGCCTCGGCGGTACGAAACACCAGGGACAGCTCGAGCGTGCGCGGAAAATCAGCGAAGCGATAACGCAGCGTCGTGAACTGGCGCGCATCGAGATTGGGCAGTGCCACCGATTGCAGGCTGGAGAAGTCCTCGGCTGCGGCATCCACGTGCAGGTGGCCGTCGCGCAGGGAGCCCTTGCCGAACACGAGCTGGAATTGGCCGCCGGAGAATGCGCGCTGCGCCGCCGGCACGACCGGCGTTCGCCAGTCGACACCGCCCGCCCACAACAGCAACAGCAGCCAGCTCGCCGCCAGCGCGAGCACGAAGAGCGCGCGCCTCATGCGGCGAGTTCGTCCAGGCGTGCAAGTTCGGCCGGCGTGAAGCCGGCGCGCAGGCGCGCCGCGGTGTTGAACGGGCCGCGCAAGGCGCCGCGCAGATGCGTTTCGAGCAGCGCGTGAAAGGTGGCCTGGGCATCGACGCCGGCGCGTTCGCAGCACCAGGCGAACCAGCGCGAACCGGCGGCGACATGCGCCACCTCCTCGCTCAGGATCACCTCGAGGATCGCGACGGTCGGCAGATCGCCGACACCGCGCAGACGTTCGATCATGCCGGGCGTCACATCCAGCCCGCGCGCTTCGAGCACGCGCGGCACCAGGGCCATGCGCGCCAGGCAGGAATCGGCGGTGCGCATCGCCATGTCCCACAGGCCATCGTGGGCGTCGAAGTCGCCATAGGCGTGCCCGAGTTCGGCCAGTCGCGCCGTCAGCAGTGCGAAGTGACGCGCCTCGTCGGCGGCGACCTGCGCCCAGTCCCGGTAGTACCCGGCGGGCATGTCGCGGAAACGATAGATCGCATCCCAGGCGAGGTTGATCGCGTTGAACTCGATATGCGCGACCGCGTGCACCAGCGCCGCGCGGCCCTCGGCCGTGCCGAGGCCGCGCTGCGCGAGCTGGCGCGGCGTGACCAGGGTCGGCCGCGCGGGACGGCCGGGCACGCCGATCGGTTCAGCCGCGGCCGGCCCGTCTGCGAGCGCGAGATCGCCGGCGACGATGGCCGCCGCGTACGCCTGCGTCAGCGCGAGCTTGGCCGCTGGATCGCAGCAGGCAAGGCATTGCGCTGCTGCGTCAAACAGATTGTCCGGGGCGCCGCTCGCCATGTGGTCCCGCACCTCCCTGCGACGAAATGGCTCGCATTATCCACGAGTACCATCCGCAAGGATGCGGCAAAGCGCGCAAAGAAAACGTTCAGCGCGCGGGTGCGAAATCACCCAGCCTGTCGGCGCTGCATCTTGGCGTCGTCTGAACGCGCGAATTCGAGGTCGCGCAGATAGGTCGGTTCGACGCCGGTCACGTACTCGCCGGAGAAGCACGAGGTGTCGAAGTGCTTCAGGTCCTCGTTGCCGTCCTGCACGGCCCAGATGAGGTCGTCGAGGTCCTGATAGATCAGCTTGTCGGCACCGAGGATCTTCTCGATCTCGTCGACCGTGCGGCCGTTGGCAACCAGCTCGGCGACGACCGGCATGTCGATGCCGTAGATGTTCGGATAGCGCACCGGCGGCGCGGC
>DASWPR010000294.1:0-22687 GCA_036398455.1 Dokdonella sp. | reverse complement strand
CACGCAGGCGCGCGCACCCGCCTGCGCCCGGAAGTACCGTTGCCGTCGGATGACGCGGTGGCAGCCCGTCGAAGGCCGCACCGCGCAGAGGGATCAGTCGAAGCCGTTGCTGAACAGCGGATCGGCAGGAGGGCCGTCCGGCGTGCGCACGCAATCGTAGGTCAGGTCGATCAGCGGCCCGGCGTCGATGACATCGAAGTCGCTGGCCTGGACGCCGAACAGAGAATGCGAGTCCATGTCGATCGCCGACTCGTCCCACTTGTGCGTGGTCAGCGTGTCGACTTCGGCGGTGAGCGGCACGCTGCCGCCATCGGCGAGCACCATGCCGTACTTCTTCAGCGTGCGCAGCATCACGCGGACGCCTTCGTTGCTGCTGAAGCCGTTGATGTCGAATCCGGCCTTCAGGCGAAAGCGCGAACCGTACGGAATCGAGTTCGGGTTCGAGCTCGATGGCCCGCCGGCATGCGTCGCCGGATAGACGAATACGTCCGCGCGCATGCGGGTGTTCGGCAGGATGAAGCGGATCGCATGACCGATGTCGCCCTGCGACTGGATCGCGGCATACACCTCGTCCGCATTGAACAGCAGCGGCGCGACCGGAAACCCGGCGGCATCGACGCTGGTGCACTGCTCGCCGCGCCCCGCGGCCGGATATACGCGGGTCAGGTCCCAGCGCACGCCGCACTGCGTCTGCAGGCCGCCGCCGGTGACGTTGGCGCGATACGCCTCGAACAGCTGCGTGCCCTGCACGACCAGCAGATGGCAGTCATCGCCGTCGTTGTCGCACTGGTAGTTCGAAGAACCCTCGATGGCACCGCCGGCCGGAATCGGAAACGCGAATCCCGGGTCATCGCAATCGGGCGAGTAGTAGTCGCCGGCCGGATAGCCAACCACGGGCACGCTCGGCGACGAGGCGTCCGCGTGCACGACCACCATCGAAAAATCGATCTGGAAATGCGTGCTGCCGCTGCCCCAGCCGCCCTGGCCTTGCAGCCAGTCGATCATCGCGCCCGAGGTGGGGCTCGTGGCGGCGCTGCTGACGTCCTGGTTCCACACCGCAGCGGCTGGAAAACGAGGCAACGGATCTGCGCAAACGGCGGCGGGAAGTGCGGCGAGCGCGGCAATGACGAACAAATAACGCATGAGCGACTGCAACCAGCGAATTAACGGACATCATCGTTGCGTCGGATACCGCCGCAAACTGCGACGCAGGTCTCCTGACGGGAAATCGGCGTGTGACCGGGTTCGCGTTACCAGACCAGATCGGCCGGAACGCCATCCTCGTCGGTCGCCTGTGCGTCGCTGAGCAGCACCAGGGCTTCCGGATCGATCGCCTGCGCGGCAAGCCCGATCTCCTTCGTGACCAATAGGTAGCGCCCGGCGAACTGCGCCACGGCCAGCTCGCCGCCATTCAGTCGCGGCAGCTGTTCGGCGGTGACGTAGATGCGGCGGATCTTGTTCGCATGCGGAAAGTGGCGCGGAATCTCCGCCGTCGTTTCGTTCATGGCCTTGCCGCCGAGCAGTTCGGCGAGTTTCTGCTTGCGCTCTTTCTTCTCCCGCGCGCGCTGCTCGGCGGCGCGCTGCTCGCGCTCGCGTTGCTCGCGTTCGGTTTTTTCGCGCAGCGCATACGCTTTCGCCAGATCCATTTCGGACGGCTCGCGCTGCGGCGGCCGCGACGGTCGCGGAGTGGGCTTGTGCGAATGCTGGGGTTTCTGCGGCCTCTGCGGCGCAGGACGCGACGGCGCCGGCGCACGCGATTCCGTCTTGAACTTTGCGGCGAGGCCGCTCTTCAACAGTTGGTCGCGCAGGGATTCCGACATGGCACGGCGTCAATGGCTACTGGGTCATAAGGATGGCCGAAGTCCGCTCGCGAACTCCAACCTTCGATCATCCTGATATCCGGGGCATGCGGTCAAGCCGCAGCCGCGCCGGACGTCAATTTTGCACACAAGCGCCGCCAACGCTGCAAGCGGCGCTCAATAAGGCTACGCTTGGCAGGCACCGCACGACGGTCGTGCGGCGTACCCACTGCCAAGGAAACCCGTTAAATGGCCAAATCCTCATCTGCCGCGAAACCGAAGGCACCGAAGCCGGTCGCCGAAGTCCTCTCCAAGTCTGCGCTCGTCAGCCATCTGGCGACCCAGGCCGGCACCGACGGCAAGACCGTGCGCGCCGTGCTCGAAGCACTCGAGCACACGATTGCCGGCTCCGTGCACAAGAAGGGCGTTGGAACGTTCACCCTGCCCGGACTGCTGAAGATCACCGCAGTCGCCGTCGCGGCGAAGCCGAAGCGCAAGGGCGTCGATCCGTTCACCAAGGAAGAGCGCTGGTTCGCTGCCAAGCCGGCATCGGTCAAGCTGAAGGTGCGTCCGCTGAAGAAGCTGAAGGACGCCGCGCTCTGATGCAGCGCGCGCACCGCCGGCCGATGGCCGGCGGTGCAGTTTTACCACAATGCCCTACGGCGCCTTCGGCAGCAGCATCACGGCCGGACTCAGCCAGTAGAACGCCATCGCGATGACGATCAGATAGACCAGCAAAATCAAGGTCCAGCCCATGTTGTGGCGGATCACCGTCCCCTCGTCGCGCACGAACTGACTGGTCGAAACACCGACGCTGGCGGTCTGCGGCGCGACCGGCTTCCCGATTTCCGCCCCCACCGAATTCAATGTCGGCAGCAGCAGCGGCGGCATGCCGAGCTGCACCCCGACCAGCGCCTGGAACTTGCCGAACATCGCGTTCGTCGAGGTATTCGACCCCGACAGGGCCACGCCGATGAAGCCGAGGATCGGCGCGACGACGATGAAGGCGGTGCCGAGCGAGGCGAAGCCCTTCGCCAGCGAAGACGCCATGCCGGAGAAGTTGAAGATATAGGCGAGGCCGAAAATGAAGACGCCGACCAGCAGCGCGCCCCACATCTGGTGAAACGTCTTGCGGAAGATTTCGCCGATCTGCGCGGTGCGCAGCTTGCCCATGCCGATCAGCAGGGCGACGACGATGATCCACGAGGCGAGAATGGCGCTGCCGCCGACCCATGGCGCGAACTTGAATGCGGAGGTGATCGTCGCGCCTTCGATGGCCGGTGCGGTTGCGCTGACCTGCGCGGTGTACCAGATCACTTTCGGCAGCGGCGACCATGGGCCGGTCCAGGCGGCGACCACGACCAGCAGCACGACGAACGGCATCCACGCCTGCAGCACGTCGCGCATCGACAGTCCGTGCGCGTCCGACTCCGCACGCGCGGAGGCCGTGATCGGCACGCCGCCGTAGCCGAGCATCTGCTTCGGCTGCCAGAACCTGAGCAACAGCAGCAGCGCGGCGAAGGCGACGATCGAACCGGTGATATCCGGCAGATACGGGCCGAGATAGACCGCGACCGGATACTGGCCGGCGATGTAGCCGAGGGAACCGACGATCGCCAGCGGCCAGCCGTCCTTGAGGCCCTGCCTGCCGGAAACCAGGTAGATCAGCACCCACGGCGGCAGCAGCGCGAGCACGGCCACGATCGCGCCGATCGAACCGGACAGCGCCAGCAGCGGGTAGCCGGTGACGGTGGCCAGGGCGATCACCGGCGCGCCGAGCGCGCCGTAGGAGACCGGCGCGTTGTTCGCGATCGCGGCGACGCGGATCGCATCGAGATCGCGGATGCCGAGCGAAATCAGGATCGGCGCGACCACCGCCCAGGGGTAGCCGAAACCGACCAGGCCTTCGAGCAGGGCGCCGAAGGCCCACGCGAACAGCATCGTCTGCACGCGCACGTCGGCGCTGCCCTGCGCGATCAGCCAGCGCCGGAAATTCTCGAACAGCCCGGTGATGCCGAGCGTGTTGAACAGGACCAGGCCCCAGAAGGTAATCCAGTCGACGTTCCAGATGCCGGTCGCCGAGCCGTAGAAATATGAGCGCAGGCCGTCGGCCAGCGGCATCTTCCACACCCACACGGCAAGCGCAAACGTGACGATCGAACCGAGTAGCGTCGCCAGCCACGCCGGCAGCCGGAACACCGCCAGCAAGGTCAGCAGGAACACGACCGGTACCAGGGCAACCAGACAGGTCAGCGCAAGGTTGCCGGTCGGATCGATGATTTGCGTGAACATGGAGAGCCTCCGTGTGCCGCCGCCGGTCAGGCGCACCCTCGCCTGGCTGCACCCGGTGCGGCGTGGCTGCGGGTGCCGCGCCGACCGCAGCCGGCCCGCCGGAACCTAGCATCCCCGAGGGTGCGGCGGACTTCGCCTTTGGTCTAACGATGGGAGTCGTCCGAGGATCGCCATTGCGCAATTGCTCCCCTCGCTTTCGCGCGCCTCGGGCTAGAATGGCCGCATGCGCTCGGATGTCGTCCGCCTGTTCCAGACCTTGCCGCATCCCTGCGGGTATTTCAGCGACCGCACGGCGCAGAACATCGTGATCGATCCGAGCGCGCCGCAGTTGCCGCAGATCTACGATCTCGCCGTACAACGGGGCTACCGGCGCGCCGGCGGCCATGTCTATCACCCGCAGTGCAACGGCTGCCGCGCCTGCATCGCCTGTCGCGTGCCGGTCGCGCGCTTCCAGCCGGACCGCAGCCAGCGCCGCTGCCTCGCGCGCAACGGCGATATCGCGGTGCATGTCGCCGCGGCGGCCTACAGCGACGAATATTTCGCGCTCTACCGACGCTACCTGCGCGCGCGCCATCCCGACGGCGGCATGGACGATGCGCGGCCGGAAGATTTCGCGCGCTTCCTGTACACCGCGTGGAGCCCGACGCGTTTCATCGAATTCCGCCTCGGCGAGCGCCTGCTCGCCCTGGCGGTGACGGATTTCTGCGCCGCCGGCCTTTCAGCCGTCTATACGTTCTACGACCCGGACATGGACGCGCGCGGCCTCGGCACCTTCGCGATCCTCAGCCAGATCCGGCTCGCGCACGAACGCGGACTGCCGTTCGTCTACCTCGGATTCTGGATCGACGCCCACCCGAAGATGCACTACAAGACGCGCTTCCGGCCGCTCGAAGTACTGCGCGACAACGCGTGGATCGAACTGGGCGAACCGCGCGGCTGAAGCCGTTTCAGACGAACCCGATCTCATGCTCCCCATGCATCGACATGACGAGCTTGACCATCGCCACCGGCAGCATGATCTCGAGTTCGAGCCGCTCGCCCTGCGGTCCCTTGCCGATGAGCGTCATGCCGAACAGCGGGCCGGACGAATCGATCTCCGCGCAGACGATGTGCATGCCGCCCGCGCCCTCGCGCAGATACGGCCGGATCGGTTCGCCGAGTGCTTCGAGAGCCTGCGGGAACAGGAAGACGGCGTAGTTCGGTGCCTCGGTCATGGATGATCCTTGCAGGAGTGGCATGCCTTTCGATCGGCAGGGCGGAGAGGAGTTGTCGCAGCCCGGTCGGCGCTCAAGGTTCGATCGACAGCAGCGCGGCGGCACGCAATGCCTTCGCCACCGCCTCGTCGATCGTCTGCGCACGCGCCAGCGTCACCGCCATGCGCCGGCGGCCGTGCACTTCGGGCTTGCCGAACAGGCGCAGCATCGTGTCCGGCTCGCGCAGCGCCTCGGCAACGCCGAGATAGCGCGGCCGTGCGCCGTCGCCCTGCGCCAGCACGGCGCAGGACGCCGACGGTCCGAACTGGCGGATCGCCGGCACCGGCAACCCGAGGATCGCGCGCGCGTGCAGCGCGAACTCGGACAGGTCCTGCGAGATCAGCGTGACCAGGCCGGTATCGTGCGGTCGCGGGCTCACTTCCGAGAAGATCACCGCATCGCCTTTGACGAAGAATTCCACACCGAACACGCCGCGTCCGCCGAGCGCGGCTGTGATCGCCGAGGCCTGGCGCTCCGCTTCGGCCAGCGCTTTCGCGCTCATCGCCTGCGGCTGCCACGACTCGCGATAGTCGCCGTCCTCCTGGCGATGACCGATCGGCGCGCAGAAACTCGTGCCATCGACATGGCGCACGCCGAGCAGTGTGATTTCGTAGTCGAAGTCGACGAAGCCTTCGACGATGCAGCGCCCCTGCCCCGCGCGGCCGCCGGATTGCGCATAGTCCCAGGCGGCGTCGAGGTCGCTCGCGCCGCGCACGACGCTCTGACCCTTGCCCGAACTGCTCATCACCGGCTTGATCACGAACGGCAGTCCGATCTCGCGCGCAGCGGCCGCGTATTCGTCGCGCGTATCGACGAAGCGGTAGCGTGAAGTCGGCAGGCCGAGCTCCTCGGCGGCGAGGCGGCGGATGCCTTCGCGATTCATCGTCAGCCAGGTCGCGCGTGCGGTCGGAATCACGCACAGGCCCGCCTGCTCCAGTTCGACCAGGGTCGGCGTATGGATCGCCTCGATTTCCGGTACGACGAAATCGGGGCGTTCGAGTTCGATCACGCGGCGCAATTCGGCGCCGTCGAGCATGTTGATCACATGCGAGCGATGCGCCACCTGCATCGCCGGCGCGTTCGCGTAGCGGTCGACCGCGATGACTTCGACCGCCAGGCGCTGCAGTTCGATCGCGACTTCCTTGCCGAGCTCGCCCGCGCCGAGCAGCAGAACGCGGACGGCGGTGTCGGTATGCGGGGTGCCGAAGGGTTTCATGGCCGGAGTCTCGGATCGGATCGGCCATTGTAGTAAACCTGCCGGCGCAGATATGCAGGGCACCGGTTGCGCACGTGCCTGGGCGCACCGCCGCGGAGGCAAAACCGATGCGTGCCATGCCGCCCGCCCGCCGCAACCCTAGCTAGGGTCGATCCCAGCTGGCCGCTCGATGCAAAGCCGCGCGTAATGTGCTCGCCGACGAGCCGCCAAGGCGTGGTCGACGGCCCATCGCAACCCAAGCACCCGAGGATACACATGGACGCCAGCGGTACTTCCTCCGTCAATTCGAATGCAGCCTCAGCGAGCGCGAACGCAGCCGCGAACAGCGCCGGTGCCGCGGCGGCCCCATCGCCCAGCCAGACCCGCGAACAGGAAGTGCGCAGTCAGCTCGCTGACAATCCGCAAGCCGGCGCGGCGCTGACCGCGCTCACGTCGGATACGAACTACGCAGGCCTCACCGACGAGCAGAAGGTCGGTGCCCTCAACGATTTTGCGCGTACGCCGAACGCCGCGACGACGAACTTCCTGCGCGGACAGGCGGATGTCGCGCTTCACCCGAACGCGCTCGGATCGACGCTGAGCCGGCCCGACAGCGGTACGCTGACGCTGGCCGGCAACACCTATACGATCGATGGCGGCACATTGACCGATGCACAGGGCGCGCGCGCGGGCACCATCACCAATGACGGCACCGTCGCATTGGACAACCCGAATGGAACGGCGTGCACGACGACCAGCGTATACGCCGACATCGGTACGCGCGTGCAGTTGCAGCAGCGGGTCGGCCCCAACACGGTCACGTCGCTCGATCTGCATCCCGCCGATCCATCCGGGCTGCTCGCCTCCGCCAACATGAATCCGCAAATGACCAGCCGCGCCGTCGCGGTGATCAGCGACGCGCGGCGCGAAGGCATGGACATGCGCGTGACGAACGGCTTTCGCAGCGTCGCCGAGCAGGACGGCCTGCACGCACAAGGGCGCACGCGACCGGGCCCCATCGTCACCAACGCCCGCGGTGGCAGCTCCTGGCACAATTACGGCGTGGCCGCGGACATCGCTTTCAACAACGCCAACGGCCAGCCGTCCTGGCCGAACACCGCCAACTGGACGCGCTATGGCCAGATCGCGGTGAGCCATGGACTCGAATGGGGTGGCAACTGGCACGGCATCCAGGACCGGCCGCACATCGAATACCATCCTGGCCTGCAGACCGGCTTTGCGCAAAACCTGCTGCACACCTACCAGCAAGGCGGTCTCAACGCGGTATGGACGCGGATGGGAATCGGCACTCAACCTTGATCGCGTCGCCTTGCACGAGCGCTCCCGGGCAACCACTTCACTGCGACCTGGACGCCGGGTGAGCCGCTTGCGATTTTCGGGTGCGAATGCATGCCTGGCGCTCGCGCTGCTGCTTTTGGGCTGCAGCGTGATGCCTGCCGACGGCCTTGATCGGGCGGCCAAGCCGGTCTCGGCCGATGCCTGGGCAGCGATGCCGCGCGATGGCGACCGTCTCGCTCTCACCGCATCAAGGCCATTGCCGGGCGCCGGCAGCGTGGCTTTTCACGCGTCGAAGCCCGTGCTGGCCTGGGCGGCCGGCAACACGGTGCAGGTGTTGGATCTGTCCAGCGGCCAGCTCAAGGCGATCCAGGCCGATGCGGGGGTATCCGATCTCGGGTTCGCGCCGCACGGCGACTTGTGGATCGTGGCCGGTCGCGTCGAACGCTGGCACGATGACTCGGCGATCTGCACAAGCGGCCAGACGGGCATGGAGCGCCTGCTCGGCATCGACGACAAGGGCGTCACCGCAGCGCAATACACGTACTCGGATGGCGTGGGCGCGATCCGCCATCAGGTCTGGCTGGACGAAGACTGCCGGCTGCAGCACGAGGCGCGCAGCCCGCTGCCGGCAGGCGTGACCGACGCCGACGCGGATGTCGGCGGTCCGCCGCGACGCGCGTCGTTGCGCTCGCCGCACCGGCTTGCGGCAGGCAGCGACTGGAGCATCGACAACGATCGCCTGCGCGCGGGGCACGGGTCCGTACTGGTGCTGCCTTCGCGCCCAGTCGCGGTATCGGCCGATGCACGCTGGTGGGTCTTCGGCGAACCCGGCCATCGCATGCTTTGGCAATTGCGCGATTCGAAGTGATCGCGGCCCGGCGTTCGTCCACCGCGATCGGCAGACCGCGCACGCGCCGCTGCGGCTTGGCACAATAGACGTTTCCAGTTGGAACGTCGTATGGGCCGGGCCTTCGCATGAAACGCTTCGGATGGATGCTTCTCCTCGTGGTGGCTCCGCTGGCGCGCGCGACGCCGCCGCAGGACCAGTGGTTCACGGTGCTGCTCGACGGACGCAAGATCGGTTCGTTCGAATCGAAGCGCGAAGCGGTCGGCGAAACTGTCGTGACCACGCAGAAACTCGACCTCGTGCTCGATCGCGCCGGCATCCGGGTCGCGCTCGGCAGCAGCGAGTCGAGCACGGAAACCACGCAGGGAAAGCCGCTCGGCTTTCGCAGCGTTTCGCAGTTGTCGGGCAGCGAATCGGTCACCGAAGGCGCCGTGCGGGGCGATGCGATCCAGATCAGCGCGCGCAACGGCGGCGCCGACGAGACGCAGTCGCGCCAGATGGCATGGCCGAAAGGCGCTTTGCTGCCCGAGGGATTGCGACTCGCCGGCATACGCGCCGGATTGAAGGCAGGCACGCGCTATCAGGCGCTCTCGTTCCAGCCCTCCAGCCTGGACGCCGCCGAGGTCACCAGCGTGGTGCAGGCGAAGGAAGACGTCGACCTCCCCACAGGCCGGCGCAACCTCACCCTGGTCGAGCAGACCATTGCCTACCCCGGCGCACCGATGAAGACGCGCGCCTGGCTCGACGAGGACCAGACGATCTACAAGCTGACGATGCCGGTGATGGGCGTCGAGCTGACCTTGCTCGCCTGCGAGCGTGCCTGCGCGACGGCGCCGAACCAGGAGAGCGACGTGTTCGAACGCACCCTGATGCCCTCGCCGCGCGCGCTCGCCCCGAGCGAACTGGCCGGCACGATGCGCTATACCCTGACAGCGCGCGAGCATGGCCTGCCGCTCAACCTGCCGGATACCGACGAGCAGCGGGTCATGCGCAAGGGCGATCACGTCGAGGTGACGATCCAGCGCAGCGCCGCCGCGCGCAGCGAGAAGAAGCCGGACAAGGCGGACTTCGCGCCGAACGACTGGCTGCAGAGCGATGCGCCCGAGGTGCGCAGTCTCGCCGAGCGTGCTGCCGGAATCACCGGCACGCCGCGCGAACGCATGTTGCGCATCGAGACCTTCGTGCGCGGATTCATCCGCAACAAGACCCTCGGCGTCGGCTATGCCTCGGCGCTGGAAGTCGCGCGCAAGCCGGAGGGCGACTGCACCGAGCACGCCGTGCTGGTCGCTGCGCTCGGCCGCTCGATCGGCATCGCCACGCGCGTGGTCGACGGCCTCGCGTACGCGCCTGGTTTTGCCGGCAAGAACCAGGTGTTCGTGCCGCACGCCTGGGCGCAGGCCTGGGTGGATGGCCGCTGGCAGAGTTTCGATGCGGCGCTGATGGGATTCGACGCCGGCCACATCGCGCTGTCGGTCGGCGACGGCGATCCCTGGCGCTTCTATGCCGGCCTCGACCTGCTCGGCCGCATCGATCTGCGCAAGGCCGAAGCCGTGGCCGTCGCCATTCCCTGACCGGCTGCTGCTAGGCAGCCGGCGCGACCTCGGGCGGCGTCATGGGCGGCAGGCGCGTGCGCAGTTCCCGGCGCAGGAACACCAGGCTGATCACCATCTGCAGCGTGACCGAAGCCACCGACAGCAGCCACAACTGGCGCAGTTCGAAGTGCGGCAGCGACGTCAGCCAGATGGCCGGGATCACGAAGGTCAGCAGACGGCTCGCACTCGCATACACCGCCGGGCGGGTATTGCCGAGCGCCTGGAACATGCCCGAGCAGGTGAAGATCAGGCCGGACGCGACGAAGTTCCACGAGATGATCTGCAGGAACTGCGCGGCGACGCGCACGACTTCTTCGTCGGTCGTGAACGGATGCACGAACCATTGCGGCCGCCACTGGCACATCAGCGTCAGCGCGAACATCAGCACGCTGCCGATCCACGCGGCGACGCGGAACGTCGCGCGCACGCGATCGGATTTGCGCGCGCCGACATTCTGCCCGGCCAGCGGCGCGGTCGCGAATGCCACCGCCATCACCGGCAGGAAGATCGACTGCATCACGCGCATGCCGATGCCGTAGCCGGCCTGCGCTTCGGCGCCGAAGCCGCGGATCACCCAGTAGATCACCGCCATGTAGACAAACATCAGCGCGAACTCGCCGCCCGGCGGCAGCCCGATGTGCAGGATGCGCAACCAGGTTGCCGGCTGCGGGCGCAGACAGGCCCGCTGGAAGCCGACGAATTTTTCCAGCCGCACGAAGTACAACGTCATCAGCACGACACCGACCGCGATCGAGATCGTGCTGGCCCAGCCCGCACCGGCCACGCCGAATGCCTTGCCGGTCAGCCAGCCGGCGATCAGCACCGGCGCCAGCAGCGCATTCAGCAACACCGTGATCACCTGCACCAGCATCGTCGGCTTGGCGATGCCGGTCCCGCGCAGGGCCGAGCCCATCGTGGTCAACGCGAACTGCAGCGCGAGCCCCGGCAGGAACGCCTGCAGGTAAGCGACGCCCGCCGCGGCCGTCGGCGCATCCGCGGCGATCGTGCGCATGTACCAGCTGCAGCCGGCATAGCCACCGGCGAGGGTGAGCACGGTGCATGCGAGTGCGAGACCGAGCCCCTGGTTGAACACCAGGTTCGCGTCCGCTGCGTCCTTGCGTCCGCTCGCATGTGCGATCAGCGCCATCGTGCCGACGCCGAGCACCTGGGTCAGCGCCATCACGAGGAACTGGACGTTGCCGGCTGCGCCGACCCCCGCGATGGCGGTGTCGCCAAGGCGCGCGACGAAGTACAGGTCGATCAGGAAGTACAGCATCTGGAACAGCATGCCGATCGCGATCGGCATCGCCAGCGCCATCAGGTGGCGCGGAATCGGGCCTTCGGTGAGGTCGCGCACGCGGGTGATCCTTCTACGGTGTCAGGGTTCGGCGTACCGGCGGTACGCACGCAGTTCAACCACTTCAGTCGTCGCAAACCGACGCGGCTCGCTCGCCGGGGTTCGGCGCAAACGCCGCCGCGGCGAGACGTTCCAGATAGTCGTGAATATCGGCAGGCCATGCGGCGATGCGTCGCGCGAAAGTCTGCCGGTCAGCCGCAAACAGCGCACGCGTCGCCTCTTCGAAACCGCTGGCATCGCCCGCCATCGCCATCATCACGCGGTACGTCGCCTCCTGCGCATGCCGCCGCCGATCCGCGGCCGCGTGGCTTCGCCGCGCGACTTCGACAAGCTTGCGCAAGCTCACCGACGCACCGCCCGGCTGCCGCGCCAGCCAATCCCAATGGCGCGGGAGCAAAGTCACTTCGCGCGCCACGACGCCGAGCTTGGGACGGCCGCGCCCACGCTTGACCGGATCATCCGCCGACTGCGGAGCCGGATCGGCGTCGGTGCGGGTGACGGACGCATAGCGCTTGCGCACGCCCGCCTTGCCGCCGCTGAGATCGAGGTCGATCGGCGTTCCGTCGCGATCGTCGAACACCTGCACCGAGGCCGACCGGTCGGCATCCAGAAGCGTCTTCGCCGACAGCGCAATCTCCAGCAGGCTGCCGGTCGCGAGACGTCGCGTTCCGGAAAACGCCGTGCACGAGAAAGGAACGGATTCGCCCATGGGTGCCTCATTGACTCAAGCCGCTTAATTTACCCGGACATATTTATGCCGTCAATATTACCCGGGCAATTCGCGGCAGCTTCATTGTTTGATATCTAAATGATATCTTTCCGTGGATACCGAGGAAGCCTTCATGAATGAGCGCCCCGCCTTTTCGCTGAATGGGATTCCGATGTTGGTGGCCTTGCTGGCCGGTTGGCTGCTGAGCGGCTTCTGGCTGTACACGCTGGTCGTTCCGCATCCAGAGCACGATGCGCGCCCATTCGCCGCGATCGGCCTGGTCTTCGCAGCGCTGCTGTTTCTGAACAAGGGTTTTTTCCAGGTGCAGCCGAACCAGGGCCGGGTCATGCAACTGTTCGGGCGCTATGCCGGCACCGTGCGCGAAGAAGGACTGCGCTGGACGAACCCGCTGTATGCCAAGCATGTGGTCAGCCTGCGCATGCGCAATTTCGAATCGAGCAAACTCAAGGTCAACGACAACGATGGCAACCCGATCGAAATCGCCGCGGTGGTCGTGTGGCAGGTCGTCGACACTGCCGAGGCGCTGTTCTGCGTCGAGGACTACGAGAACTTCGTGCACATCCAGACCGAGTCGGCCTTGCGCCAGATGGCGCAGAGCTATCCGTACGATTCGCACGACACGAAGGAGCCTTCGCTGCGCAGCCATGGCGACGTGGTCAACCATCACCTGCGCGACGAGATCCAGCAGCGCCTCGGCAAGGCCGGCGTGAAGGTGATCGAGGCGCGCATCAGCCACCTCGCCTACGCGCAGGAAATCGCTCAGGCGATGCTGCAGCGCCAACAGGCCGGCGCAATCATCGCGGCGCGCACGCGCATCGTCGAAGGTGCAGTGAGCATGGTCGAGATGGCGCTGGACGAACTCGGCAAGCGCGGCGTCGTCAATCTCGACAACGAACGCCGCGCGGCGATGGTCAGCAATCTGCTCGTCGTGCTCTGCGGCGAACGCGGCACGCAGCCGGTCGTCAACACCGGCACGCTGTATCAGTGAGCCGGCCGTGTTCTCCCCATTGTTCATCATCATGCTGCTGGCGGCGACGCCGGCGTTCGGCATCGGTTATCTGATGCGTTCCGCCCGGCGCATCGACCTCATCAGCAACCTTGATGTGCGCCGGGTCGAAGACCCCGCTGCGCTGGGACGCTTCGTCGGCAATATCTTCTATGCGATCGGGCTGGTCACCGCCGCGACTCCGTTCGCCGCGGCACGGGTTGCCGACGAGCAGCAGCGTTCGATCTGGATCGGGATGGTCGTCGTCATCAACCTGCTCATCGGCGTTCTCCTGTTCGGCATCCATCGTTTCACCCGAACGAAGTGAGCGAGAAGAAAGCCTATCCCCTGCGCATCAGCGCGCCGGTACTGGACGCGGTGCAACGCTGGGCGGACGACGAACTGCGTTCGTTGAATGCGCAGATCGAGTACCTGCTGCGCGAAGCGCTGCGCAAGAGCGGCCGCCTGAAGTCCGCGCCCGCGCCGAAGCCGGTGGAGGACGACGCGCCATGAACGCGCCGGTACGACTTCGCCGCCTGCCCGCCTGGATCGCCGACGGCGCCGTCAAGCATTCCTGATTCAGGTCGGACGTGTTCTCATGAGGGTCACCCGGACTGCAAGGAGTTGCCGATGCGCGCGTTAGGTCTGTTGCTGTGCCTGTCGATCTCGACGGCACTGGCAGCCGCTCCACCGAAGAAGAAGCCCGCGGCGCCGCCCGCCGATCCGACGCCGGCGACGCAGGACATCGACGTCGATGCGATGGCGCGTGCGAAAGACGCCGATGCGAATGCCGCAGCAAGTTCCGAATCGCCGGCGCCCGCTGCCGCCGCCACTTCCACCGCTGCGCCGATCGAGGCCGCAGCGAGTGCGCCCGGGACGAGCGCGCCAGCGGCACCGAACGCTCCCTCGGGCGAACCCGCCGCTGCCGCGTCCCCATTGACGGCGCCCGCCGTGGACCCGCAGGAGAAGCGCCAGGCCGGCGGCTGCGAGGCGCGTGCGACCAGTCTGCTCGACGCCGCGCAGAAGGGCGACTTCAAGACGGCCGTCAAGGATTTCGACGCGAAGATGCGCGGCGCACTGCCGCCGGAAAAGTTCAAGGACATGTGGGGCTCGCTTGCGCAGTTCGGCACCTTGCAGGCGCGCGGCCAGTCGCACCCCGGCAAGGGCGAGGGCTATTTCATCGTGATGACGCCGCTGATCTTCGACAAGGCCAATCTCGTCTCGCAGGTGGCCTGCGGCAGCGACGGGCGCATCGCCGGCTTCAACGTGAAGCCGCTCTCGGCCGCTCAGTGACGCGCGCTGCGCAAAACCCGACGTGAGCAGCCTGTACGAACCGCCGAAGCGCTGCGACACGCATGCGCGCCGCGCCGTGCTCGCCGAAGCGCAGCGACTCGGCATCCCGGCCGACTACGGCAGCACGCGCGGACTCGCGCTGCAGCGCGAGCCGGCACTGCTCGTCTGCATCGGCGAGGACATCCACGCGCGCACGCAGTGGCTGGCGCCGCGCGCCGCGCGTGCATTCCTGCGCATGCGCGCGGCGGCGGCGGCGGACGCCATCGAGCTGCAGGTGGTATCGGCATTCCGTTCCGCCGAATACCAGCTCGGCATCCTGAAACGCAAGCTCGATCGCGGTCAGGCGATCGCCGAGATCCTGCGCATCAGCGCGGCACCCGGCTACAGCGAACACCATTCCGGCCGCGTGGTCGACCTGACGACGCCCGGTTACGCGCCACTCGAAGAAGCCTTCGAGCAGTCGCCCGCATTCGCCTGGCTGACGGCACGGGCACGCGCATTCGGCTTCAGCCTGTCCTACCCGCGCGGCAATCCGCACGGCATTGCGTACGAACCTTGGCACTGGTGCTGGCACGCGCGGGCCAGGGCTTGAGATTGAGATTGAGATTGAAGCATGAAGAACACGAAGCAAACCTGTTGACCGCTCCGTTCGTGTCCTTCGTGTTTCAGGCTTGGCGACGTCAAGGCGTGAAGTGCACCGTCGTCGTGGATGCGGCGGTTGCCGCCGAGGCCGCAATCGGCAACGCGTGATACTGGTTGGTCAGCCACAGCGGCAGCTGGTCGGCGTAGTACGGGCTGCCGAGCACGGCGGAATGGCCGCCCGGGATCACTTCGTTCGCGCTGATCGTCGAGGACATCTCGCCGACGAAGCGGCGTGCGGAACCCGAGCCGGACATGAAGCCGTCGAATCGTGCGCGCGCAGGTCGTAGCTGCCGACGTTGACCGTTTCCCAGGCGCCGCCGCGAAATCCGCACCGGTCAATTCGTTCGCCGCCTCGAAAAGACTGCCGGGCAAGACGATGTCGCGCGCGGATGCGGCATCCGGCGCATTCGCTGCCGCGTCGTCGAACAACGCAAAAAAATCCAGCCCGGAGGCGCTCTTTCCGTGCAGCGCATCGACGTTGTCGAGCAGGACCTTGCAGGAAACCCGATCGTCATTGCGTCGCAGCATCGCGTGAGACGTGAACGGCAAGCGCAATCCAGCCGGCGATGAAGGCGATGCCGCCGACCGGCGTGATCACGCCGAGCAGGTGTGGTGCGCCCAGCGCCAGCGCATACAGGCTCCCGCAGAACAGCACGATGCCGGCGACGAAGGCGATCGCGGCGACCTTCGATGCGCGCGTCGACGTCGCACGCGTGAGCAGGCCGACCGCGAGCAGCGCCAATGCGTGCCAGAACTGGTAGTCCACCGCCGTATGCCAGGTGGACAGCGCGCGCTCGTCGAGCATGCCACGCAGCGCATGCGCGCCGAACGCGCCGAGCGCGACGGCGACCGCGCCGGCAACGGCGCCGGCAAGCAGGGGCAAACGTGCGGATGTCATGACGTTGGGAAAATCGGATCGGGAGAGGGTCGCGGCGCAGGTATCGCCACCACGAAGGCGCCGCGCAACGATGCTAGTCGAGAGCGGGGCTGCGGCGATAGTCGCGACCGTCGTCGTCAACAGCGGCCGCGCCTGGCGCTGAAGCAGGGCCGACCGTCGCGCCGGCCACCGCGTGCATCGGGTGGCCGGCGCGATTGCCGGTCAGGGCTTTTTCGGCGCTGCGGTCTTCTTGACGGGGCCTGCGTTCGCGCCCGCCTTCGGAGCCTCCAGCGGCTTCAGCAGATCGTCGATCGACTTGTCGATATTGGCGTACTTGTGCGCCGGCAATGCGAAGGTCCAGCCGTCGAAGCGCGCATTCAGTTCGGCGATTTCCTTGTTCAGCGCCTCCAGTCGATTCTCGCGGTCCCTGGCCGGATCGCCGACCGACATCGGCTTGATCGGCGCATCCGTCGCGCCGTCGGCCTGCGCATCCTTCGATGTCTTCGCGGCATCCGCGGCAGCCGTCGCCATGTCGAAGTCGGCCTTCGCTTTCTCCTGCGCGGCGGCAATGCCCTTGTCGGCCTGCGCGGCATCGAGCGACGCCTTGAACTGCGCGTAGTCCTTGCCATCCTTTTCCCACGCAATCACGTCGACCACGAGTCCGTCGAACGCCGCGTAGCGTGCTTTCGACGACTGTGCCGCAGGCGGCGCATCCCTGGCCGCGATGACGTCGTCGAAACGCAGGCCCGCCAGGGTCGAGGCGAGAGCGTTCGTGCTGAACTCGGAGCCGGCTTCGCGCCCCTTCGGAATGTCGGCGATCCTGAAGTTCGCATCGCCCGCGGTGTCCTTGTAGATGCGCACGCTGTTGCCGTCGGCATGCGTGATCGTGACTGCCTCGACGCGGTTCGCGGCGATGTCGGCGAGGTCTTTCCTGAGCCATTCCGCGGCGTCCTTCGGTACGGCCAGGGTGGCCGATGCGAGCCAGCTCTGCGCATCGCCGGCACGGCGAACGAAGGTGCCGCCGCCGCGCTGGCTGGCATTGCCGACGATCACCTTGACGGGCTGTGCGAGGCCGTCGAGTTCGACCTCGAGACTCTTCGCATCCTTGGCGGCCACATCCTCGACGCCGAGCGTCGCGTACTTGTCCTTGTTCGAGGTCTTCTGTTCGAGCAGCTTCGCATCGGCCAGCTTGAGCAGGAACTCGCGCAGCTTGCCGGTATCGACCGCGTAGCCGCCCTTCTCCGCCAGCGACCAGCCGTCCGCGGCGCGCGTGAGCGTCGCGATCGTCTTGTTGTCGGCGCCGGTCACGATCACTTTGGCGACGTCGTTGACGTGATCGCGCAAGCCCGGCGCGAGGTAGCTGGCCTGCTCGCCGCCGCCTTCGCTGCGCGGCTGGCTGCGCTGGTTCAGCACGATCGCCGCGACGATCGCGATCAACGCGGCGACGGCGAGTCCGATGAGCGTCTTCTGGTTCATGCGCGCGCTCCCTGTGCAGCACGCCGGCGCTGGCTGCGCCACCAGGCGAAGCCGAGCGCGGCCAATGTAATCAGCAGCGGCATCAGCACGATGTTGACGATCTTCAGATGCGTGCCGAGCGTTTCGATCTCGGCGTCGAGCTGGCGGCGCACCTGGCGCAGTTCCTTGCGGATCTCGAGCTTGCGCTTCAGGAAGTTGTCGAGTTCGCTCTTCTGCTCGGGCGACAGGATCTGCTGCTGGTCCTTGCTCTTGGCGCTCTGCAGCTCGGTCAGCTTGCGCTCGGTGTCGGACAGTTCCTGCTGCAGTTCCTGTTCCTTCGCGCGGAAGCGTTCGTCGGCGTTGCGCTTGAGCGCCTCGACCGTCGTGAACGGACGCTGCGAGGTGGCGCGCCCGCGGATCGAGATCAGATCGCTGGAGCCGGCCATGTTGTCGAGTGCGTTCACCGCGAAGTCGCCGTTGTTGGCGAACGCGTTCATGACCTGCTGGCCGAAGAACGGACGGATCTGCACCCACAGGCGATCGCTCAGGATGTCGGTGTCGGCGACCAGCACGATCTGGCTCTCGCCTTTCGATTCGGCGAGTGCGCCGTCTTCCTTGCGCTCCGGAAACGCCGTCCTGAACTTGCCGGACAGACGCGCCGCGATCACGAACGGCGCGCCGGCCGGCTTGTAGCCGGCGAGCAGCGAACTCGGATCGGCCAGCATGCGCAGGCGGTCGCTCGGCACGCTCATCGCATCGGACGACGTCTGGATCAGCGGCAGCAGCTTCTCGTCCCTGGCGTCCTTGGACAGCTCGAAATAACCCGCCGACGAGACGTTGATGGTGTCGAGGCTCGAGGTGACCACGTCATCGTGGTTGAAGTCGGCCTGGGTCAGGCCGAGGATGCCCGGATGACGCACCGGCGCCTGCCCTTCGGCAAGGCTGATCGGCAGCGCGCGTGCGCGATCGAGCACGACCTTCTTCGGGTCGTATTCGATATTCCAGGCCTTGAACAGCTTCGGCAGATCGGACGACTTGTCGGCCATCATCGCCGACATCGGGTTGCTCGGATCGGCGCCGCTGTCGTCGAGTTCGGCCTGCGGATCGACGAATACCAGCAGATGCCCGCCGCGCAGCACGAACTGATCGATCGCGTACTGCGCATCGTCGCCGAGCTGCTTCGGCTGCACGACGACGAGCACGTCGATGTCCTTGTCGACCGCCTTCAGCGTCGCCGCCGTCACGTTGCGCATCTCGAACAGCTGCGACCACTGCTGGTCGACCGCCCACGGCTCGCGCATCTGGCGCGCCACCTGGTCCGGACCGCCGGCGATCGGCAAGCCTGCGAGCAGGCCGACGACGGGTTTCTTCGTCGTCTCCAGTTCGTGGATCAGCTTGGCGACGTCGTATTCGAGGAAGGACTCCTTGTCCGGCTGCAGGAACGGAATCGACGCCTGGCCGCTGGTCGAATTGGTGCCGGCGAGTCCGAAGAACACCTTGTCGCCGGCCGCACTGACCGGTACCGACTGCAGGCCGAAACTCGCCGCGCGGTCCTCGTCCTCGGAGAACGGCAGCGGATCGATGACCTCGAGCTTCAATTTGCCGCCGGAGCGCGAGGCCATTTCCTCGAGCATTTCGCGCACGCGGGTGAAGTAGGTGCGCAGTTGCGGCAGGTCCTGCGTGCCCTTGTCGGAATAGAACAGGTACAGATTGATCGGTTCGTCGATCGACTTCAGGATGTTGCTGGTGCCGTCCGACAGCGTGTACAGGTGGCTCTGCGTGAGATCCACGCGCGCACCGCGGAAGACGACGTTGACCAGCAGCATGATCGCCACGAACAACACGGCGATCACGGCCAGGGCGGTGCCCGAGAGCGCTTTGCGATTGAATGACATCGGGATCCCTCCTCAGGCCGCTTTCTTGAGATCGATGACGACGGCGGTGGCATACAGCCAGGCGCCGATCATCAACAGGAAGTAGATCAGGTCGCGCAGGTCGATGACGCCCTTGCCGATCGATCCGAAATGGGTCAGGAAACTCAAGCCCGCGACCGCATCGACGATGCCCTGCGGCGCGACCGCGCGGAAGAAATCGAGCACCAGCGGAAAGCCGGCGAGCAGCAGCAGGAAGCAGATCACCACGGTGAGGATGAACGCGACGACCTGGTTGCGCGTCGAGGCGGAAATGCATGAGCCGATCGCGAGGAACGCGCCGGCCATCAGCAGCGAGCCGAGATAGCTGGCGAAGATCACGCCGTTGTCCGGACTGCCGAGATAGTTGACCGTGATCCAGATCGGAAACGTCAGCGCCAGCGCGATCGCGATGAACGCCCAGGCGGCGAGGAACTTGCCGAGCACGGCCTGCCACATCGTCACCGGCAAGGTCAGCAGCAGCTCGATCGTGCCGCTCTTGCGCTCCTCGGCCCACAGGCGCATCGACACCGCCGGCACCAGGAACAGATACAGCCACGGATGGAAATTGAAGAACGGCTGCAGATCGGCCTGGCCGCGTTCGTAGAAATTGCCGAGGTAGAAGGTGAACGCGCCGGACAGCAGCAGGAAGATCACGATGAAAACGTAGGCGACCGGCGTCGCGAAATAGCTGCGCAGCTCGCGCTTGAAGATCGTGGCGATGCCGCTCATGTGCGTGCCTCCTGGCCGGCTGCGCCCTGGGTGATCGTGCGGAACACCTCGTCCAGACGGCCCGGCTCCAGCGCGAGTTCGCGCACCGCGACGCCCTGCGTCTTCAGCGCATCGCCGACCGCGACGAAGATCGAACGGCCCGGCTTCGGGAACGCGGTGATGCGGCCGTCCTGCGGATCGACTTCGATCGCGGCGATATCGGCCACCTTCGACAGCGCTTCCTTCGCCTGGGCGACATTCACCGCGGTCAACGACACGGCCTGGTGATAGCGCGAGCGCGCTTCGAGCTCGGCGGGACTGGCGTCGGCGAGGATGCGCCCGGCCGCGATGATGATCGCGCGGCTGCACACGGCGTGGACTTCTTCCAGCAGATGGGTCGAGATGATGATCGTCTTGTCGCGCGCCATCGAATTGATCAGCGTACGCACTTCCTGCTTCTGGTTCGGATCGAGGCCGTCGGTCGGCTCGTCGAGGATCAGCACCTTCGGATCGTGCAGGATCGCGCCGGCGAGGCCGACGCGGCGCTTGAAGCCTTTCGACAGCGTGTCGATCGGCTGCTCCAGCACGCGCTCCAGATGCAGGCGTTCGACCGCATCGTCGATGCGCTTGTCGCGCAGGTCGCCCTTGAGCGCCCGCACGTCGGCGATGAAGTCGAGGAATTCGCGCACGCTCATCTCGCCGTAGCTGGGCGCGCCTTCCGGCAGATAGCCGAGCGCGCGTTTCGCTTCGAGCGGCTGCGTCTCGATATCGAAGCCGGCGACGGTGGCGCCGCCCGACGTGGGGCTGAGGAAGCCGGCCAGCATCTTCATGGTGGTCGACTTGCCGGCGCCGTTCGGCCCGAGGAAGCCGAGCACCTGGCCGGGCTCGACCTTGAAGGTGATCGCGTCGACGGCGGTGAAACCGCCATAGCGCTTGGTGAGTTGCCGCGTTTCGATCATCGGGTATGCACCATTTCAAGAAAACATGGAGGCCGCGGCGATGCGAGTCGCCGGGCGGCTGGCCGTATTGGAAGCGCTTCGCGCAGTCCGCGCGCCTTGCCCGACCGCACCCGATCGGGGCGTCGGTGATGGACCGCAGGCATGGCGACGGAAAATCGAAGCGCCGCGAAAGATACCGCAAGCACGCGGGAAAGTTCCCATCCGCCGGTTCACGGCGCCTGCGGGCGCGCGTTTACGGCGGTGGATCGGTCGCAGCCAGCGCGAACGCGGCCGGGTAGATGCGCCCGGGGCGCAGCGGCCGGAAGCACGGCGCCTCGCGCACGAAGGCCGCGTCCGCGCCGCGCGCATGCCAGCCCGGGATGCCGGCCAGCGGCAGCGGGCGCAATGCCTGCGGATCGGCCAGCAAGCGGCCGTCGGCGATGGCCGCGGCCAATACGGCCTCGTCGGCTTCGGCGTGGCGGATGAGCGCGCCGGCGCCGGCAGCGCGGCGAATCGCCTGCGCGTGCGGCATCTGCACGGCCAGCGCCTTGGCGACCGGCAGATCGTGTCCGTTCCAGACGTGCTCGACCAGCGCATGGCCGAATACCGTGACGGCGATCGATTCGCCCCAGGCCGCACGCCGGTCGAGGTACAGGGCGCTCCAGTCGTGCGCGTCCCACAACGGCAGCAGCGACGCATCGGCCAGCCAGACGATCGCGCCGGCTTCGTCGAAATGGGTCAGCGCGCATTGTCCGCGCGTGCGCAGCTTCGGTCCGACGCGCGCGATATCGGCGACCTGACGCGCGTTCAAGGCGCTTTTCAGGCGCGGATGGCGCAGCCACACCAGCGCGTTGAACAGGTCGTGCGGATTGCATTCGCGCGTCGCCAACTCGGCGCGTTCGGCGATGCGCGATTCGTAGTGCATTCCATCCTCGAGCAGGGCGGCATCCTGCGCACGAAAACGCGGGCGCGGACATGCGTCGGCCGCGGTCGCGGCGATGCGGTGGCGTTCGAGCGCATCGACCTCGATCGCATCGGCCTGTTCGAGCAGATCGGCATACTCGTCCCAGCCACGCAGCAGAGGGTGCGTCGCGCGCAGCGCCGATGACGTTGTGGCCTGGTCCGCCCAGCCCTGCTCATGCGCGTCGTACTGCATTCCATGGCCCGAAAAAAATCGCTGGCGCGGATGATACGCGGCGCCGCGGAAAGCTTATGCGGACGCCGGCTTTCAGTGAGCGGCGCGCAGATACCGCAGCTGCATGAAGGCTCCGAGCAGGAACAACAGGACCAGCACGCCGGTGGCGACCTGCAGCTCCGGCGCATCGGCGTCCGGCAGCAGCGGCTTGCCGGGCGGCAGGCGCGTCGAGGCTTCCGTGATCGCCGGAATCCAATGGAACAGGAAGGTCGCCGAATAGCTCAGCGTGGCGACAGCGATGCCCGCCCGCCCGAACGCCCGCGTGTATTCGGCCATCGCGGCGACGCCGAGCACGACGAGCGTCACCACCCCGAGCA
>DASWPR010000293.1:0-3124 GCA_036398455.1 Dokdonella sp. | reverse complement strand
CATCGGCACATGTCATAATTCGCAACAATTCACAGGAGTGCGCGTGCAGGATCACAGTTTTCTCCAATATGCCGTGGTGCTGCTGCTGGCCGCGGTCATTGCGGTGCCGCTGGCGAAGCGTTGGCAGCTTGGCGCCGTGCTCGGCTATCTCGGGGCCGGCGCGCTGATCGGCCCGTCCGGGCTGCGCCTGATCGGCAACACCGAACAGATTTCGCAGATTTCCGAACTTGGCGTCGTCCTGATGCTGTTCGTGATCGGCATGGAGCTGTCGCCGCAGCGTCTGTGGGTCATGCGTCGCAACGTGTTCGGCATCGGCAGCCTGCAGGTGATCGCCACCGCGGCGCTGATCGGCGGCGTCACCTATTTCTTCGGTGTCGAGTGGAAGACGGCGCTGATCGTCGGGCTCGGTCTTGCGCTGTCCTCGACCGCGATCGACCTGCAGCTGCTGGCCGAGCGCAAGGAGCTGACCAGCGCGCACGGTCGGCTCGGCTTCGCGGTCCTGCTGTTCCAGGATGTCGCCGCGATTCCGATCCTCGCATTGATCCCGATTCTCGGCGGTACCCACGCGGCCTCCGCGCGCGGCATCGACGACGTGCTGTCTGCGCTGCGCGTGATCCTGACCATCGCCGCGGTCGTCGTCGGCGGCCGCTATCTGCTGCGCCCGTTGTTTCGCGCGGCGGCCAAGGCCGGCACGCCGGAAGTCTTCACCGCCACCACCCTGCTGGTCGTGATCGGCACCGCATGGCTGATGCAGCTCAGCGGCATCTCGATGTCGCTCGGCGCCTTCCTGGCCGGCGTGCTGCTCGCCGACTCGGAGTACCGCCACGAGATCGAGGCGCAGATCGAACCGTTCCGCGGCCTGCTGCTCGGCCTGTTCTTCGTCAGCATCGGCATGTCGCTGAATGTGCAGATGGCGCTGGCGCAGCCGCAGCTGGTCGGCGTACTGCTGCTGTCGCTGCTGGCGCTGAAGGCGCTCGTGCTCTACGCCGTCTCGCGCGGCGCGGCCGGCGAAGACAATGCGCAGTCGATCGCGCTGGCCGCGCTGCTCGCACAGGGCGGCGAGTTCGCCTTCGTCGTGTTCACGCTGGCCGCCGACAATGGCCTGCTCTCGCCCGAGCAGCGCAGCATGCTGGTGCTGATCGTCACCCTGTCGATGGCGGCGACGCCGCTGCTGGTGCGCCTGCGCGCCGAGTTCGCGCCAGCGGGCAAACCCAAGCCGGTGCGCGAGTTCGACAAGCTCGACACCGCCACTCCGCGCGTCATCATCGCGGGCATGGGCCGCGTCGGGCAGATCGTGGCGCGCCTGCTGAATGCGAACCGGATTCCCTTCACCGCCCTCGAAGCCGACCCGGAGCAGGTCGACTTCATGCGCCATTTCGGCAACACCGTGTTCTTCGGCGACGCCTCGCGGCTCGACCTGCTGCGTGCGGCGCAGGCCGACAAAGCCGAGATCTTCGTGATCGCGACCGAGGACCCGGAGGCGAACCTGCGCACGGCGCGTCTGCTCAAGCGCCATTTCCCGCATCTGAAAGTGTATGCGCGTGCGCGCAACCGCCAGCACGTATTCAAGCTGATGGACCTCAGCATCGAGAGCATCACGCGCGATACGTTTTTCTCCAGCCTCGAGATCGCGCGCGGCGTCTTCGAGGGGCTCGGCTACGACAAGGCGACCGCGGCGGACTACGTGCAGCGGTTCCGCAAGCACGACGAGCGCGTGCTGGCGAACCAGTACCCGCTGTACGACGACGATGCCGCGCTGCTGCAGTCGGCGAAGGAGTCGCGTGCGGATCTGGAGCGGCTGTTCCAGGCGGATGTCGGACGCGAAGATGAAAAATGAGGCGCGCGGCTACGCGCTCGCCCGCAACGATCTGATCACCTTCGATCGCCAGTTCCACGCGAGCTGCGAGGTGCAGCGGCCCGACCGCTACCGGCTGCTCGATGCGCTGCCGGCCGACGCGCCGCGTATTCCTCGCGGCAGCGGAGTTTCCTACGTAGCTGCAAGTTTCGGCGGCGACGCGATCAGCCAGGAGTTCGGCGCGTTCGATCGCCTGCTCGCATTCGACGCCGATGCGGGGCGGCTCACCGTCGAGGCGGGTGCATGCATCGGCGACGTGCAGCGTTTCGCGCTTGCGCGCGGCTGGTATCTCGCCGTGGCGCCCGGACATCCGAAAGCCACCATCGGCGGCTGCATCGCTGCCGATGTGCACGGCAAGAATCCCGCGCGCGACGGCACCTTCCGCGCGCAGGTCGACGCGCTCGAACTGAATATCCCCGGCCACGGCATCGTCGCGGCCGGTCCGGATCGCAATTCGGATCTGTTCGCGGCGACCTGCGCGGGATTCGGCCTCACCGGCGTGATCACGCGGGCGACACTGCGCCTGGCGCGGCCGCCGAGCGCGCTGGTGCTTCGCCGCGTCCCGGTGCGCGATCTGGTCGAAGCCGCGCAGGTGCTGCGCGAAGCAGCCAACGCACCGGTGCTGTACGGCTGGCACGACGGCCGCGCCGAACGTTTCGGCCGCGGCGTCGTCCGCATCGGCCTCGCGAGCGACATCGCGGACGCGCGGTCGGTAAGCGCGCCCTCGGCGGACCGCGACCTGCCGCCGGCAGTGCCGCCATTGCCCTTTGCGCTGTGGAACCGGCTCGGCATCGCCGCGGCGAACCGTTGGCTCGACCTGCGCTGGTGTCGCGCCGGGCAGTCGCCGATGGCATTGACCGAAGCGCTGTTCCCGCTCAATGACGCGCGCCTCTACTTCGCCGGATACGGCAAGGCCGGCATGGCCGAGGCGCAGTGGCTGATCCCGCATGTCCGCTTCGAGAGTTTCGCCGGCGCGCTGAAGGAATGCGTCGCGCGCGAACGGCCGCTGATCGCGCTGATCGCGAGCAAGCTGTTCGCCGGCGTGGCCGACGGATTCGCCTTCGATGGCGACGGCATTTCGCTGGCAATCCAGATCCCGGCACCGGCGGCTCCTGCGCAGCGCAAATTTCTGGAGGCGCTGGCCGAGCTCGCGATCGCGCACGGCGGCCGGCCCAATCTGATCAAGCAGTCGACCCTGGATGCGACCACGGTGCGGCGTGCGATCAGCGGGTTCGAGGCGGCGCGCTTTCGCCTGGCGACCTGCAACGC
>DASWPR010000292.1:0-9040 GCA_036398455.1 Dokdonella sp. | reverse complement strand
ACGTCGGGCATGTACTGATGTTGATAGCGCGGATTGCCGACGAATTTCTCCGGCAGATCGCCATCGATGAAGGCGAGGATGCCTTCGAGCACCATGGTGATGATGCGGCTGCCGCCGGGCGTGCCGATCACGCCGATCTTGTCCTTGCCGACGACGAAGCTCGGCGTCATCGACGACAGCGGCCGGCTGCCCGGCTTCGGCGCGTTGTTGTCGTTGCCGAGCAGGCCGTAGGCGTTCGGCTTGCCGGCGACCAGGGCGAAGTCGTCCATTTCGTCGTTCAGCACGAAGCCGGTGCCGGGCACGACGAAGGCCGAGCCGAAGATCAGGTTGACCGTCTGCGTTTCCGAGACCAGGTTGCCTTCGGCGTCGATGATCGAGAAATGCGAGGTATGCGTGCCTTGCTGGGGCGTCAGGTAGCCGGGCAGCAGCTCGCTCGGCATGGCCTTGTCCGGATTGATCGAGGCGCGCAGTCCGGCGGCGTAGTCGGCACTGGTCAGCTGCGCGATCGGCATCTGCACGAAATCGGGGTCGCCCAGGTACTCGGCGCGGTCGCGATACGCGCGGCGCATCGCTTCGACCGCGAGGTGCACGCGATGCACGCGATCGAGCCTGGCGAGATCGTAGCCGCCGAGCACGTTCAGCATCTCGGCGATGGCGATGCCGCCGGACGACGGCGGCGGCGCGGTGACGATGTGCCAGCCGCGATAGTCGAACGCGAGCGGCGTGCGTTCCTTGGCGACATAGCCGGACAGGTCCGCGAGCGACCAGTTGCCGCCCTCCTTGCGCACGCCGTCGACCAGCGTCTGCGCGAGTTCGCCGCGATAGAAGCCATCGTTGCCGTGCGCGGCGAGGCTTTCCAGCACACGCGCCAGGTCCGGCGTCCGGAACGTCCAGCCGGCCTTCGGCGCCTCGCCGTCGACGAGATAGAGCGCCTTCGAGCCTGGATAGCGCGCGATCACGTCCTTGCGCCCGGCCAGTTCGCCGAGCATGCGCGCATCCGGCTGGAAACCCTCGCGCGCGATGCGGATCGCCGGCGCCAGCGACTTCGCCAGCGGCAGCTGGCCGTACTGCGCGGCGATCCAGACCAGGCCCGCCGGCTCGCCGGGGATTGCCGCCGACAACGCGCCATTGGTCGAGTGATCGCGGTCCGGCTGGCCGTTCGCGTCGAGATAGTTGTTCGAATCGACTGCCGCCGGCGCGGTTTCGCGCGCATCGATCATCACTTCCTTGCCATCGCTCGCGCGGCGCAGCAGGAACAATGCACCGCCGCCGATGCCCGAGCTCTGCGGCTCGACGACGGACAATGTGGAAGCGACCGCGACCGCGGCATCGAACGCGTTGCCGCCCTGGGCGAGCACCTCGAAGCCGGCCGCCGTCGCCAGCGTGTGTGCGCTGGCGATCGCCGCGTGCGGCGGCTTGTCGGCTGCGCGCGTCGGATCTGCACAGACGATCGTCAATACCGCCGCGCCCGCGACGAGGAAGCCGGAAGCGCGCTTCATGGTTGTTCCTTCTGGGTCAGGGTTTGATATTTCGCGAGCAGCTGTTCGGGCGATTCCGGATGATCGAGGTCGACGAAGATGCATTCGACCGGACACACCTCGACGCATTGCGGCGTGTCGTAGTGGCCAACACATTCGGTGCACAGATCCGGCGCGATTTCATAGATCTCGGGGCCGAGATAGATCGCCTTGTTCGGACAGACCGGTTCGCAGACGTCGCAGTTGACGCAGACATCGGTGATCTTGAGTGACATGCGCGAAGCTTAGCGCATGGCGCCGGCCGGCTCGAATCTTCGTGCGCTTCGACGACAAGGTCGCTGCTGCGCCGGCGATTGTCCGTGCGCGATTGGGGGTCGTAAAGAGGAGGCAAAGACGCCGGGTCCCGGCTTTCGCCGGGACGACGATGGGAGAGGGTCCGGCGGTTTCGCCCGGCTGCCGGGACGACGATAGGCGAGCGTCCGATGGCTGCGCCCGGCTTTCGCCGGACGACGATGGAGGGCGCCCCTCGGGTTCGCGCCGCGCTTACTTCGCCTCGACCACGCGCACGTCGGCGGCGGAGGCGGCCAGTGCCTGCTTCACCGCGTCGCCGTCGGCGGGCTTGCCGACGAACAGCACGACGACATCCTTGAACGAGCCGGCCTGCGCGTCCTTGAACGCGTCGGTGACCATCTGGGAGGTCATGGTCGAATCCGGGCCGCCGAATGCCAGCATGTTGCCCGGCAGGACGCCGCGCGAGACCGTCGTCCTGACGTTCTCGAGCTGGTTGGCGCGATCGCCCTTGGCGGCGTCATCGTCGCCGCCCGGCACGAAGTACATGTACGGATGGGTGCTCTTCACCCCCTGCATGTTCGCCGTGACGACGCTGATCAGGTACTTCTTCCACGCTTCCTTGTCGCCGCTGGTCGGCGCCGGAATCACGACGGGCGCCGCGGCTGCGGCAGCGGCGGCGGCATCCTGTTTGGCCTTCTCGCCGTTGTCGCAGGCGCTCAGCGCAAACGTGGCGACGCAGGCAACGGCAACGATCGAAAAAATCTTGCGCATGGTCGTTTCTACCTCTGGTTGTTGATCGACTTCAGATAGCGCGTTCGCAGCGCCTGTTGCACGGCCGGGTGGACGAACCCCGACACGTCGCCGCCCAGTCGCGCGATCTCGCGCACCAGCGATGACGAGATGAAACTGTATTGTTCGGCCGGCGTCAGGAACAGCGTCTCGGCGGCCGGAATCAGGTGCCGGTTCATGCTGGCGAGCTGGAATTCGTACTCGAAATCCGACACCGCGCGCAGGCCGCGCAGGATCACGCCGGCACCGATCTCCTCGACGAAATCCGCCAGCAGCGCGGCGAATCCGCGCACCTCGACGTTCGCCAGTCCCTTCAGGGCGGTGCGCGCCAGTTCGATGCGTTCGTCGAGCGTGAAGCTCGGGCCCTTGGTCGAGCTGTCCGCGATCGCGACGATGACGCGGTCGAACAGCGGAGAAGCACGGCTGGCAAGATCGATATGGCCGTTCGTGATCGGATCGAACGTGCCGGGATAGACCGCGATGCGCGAACGCTGCTGCGAAATCGCCATGGGTTGCTGCCGTCCTTAGAGCCTGATCTCGACGCGGAAGCCGCTAGCTTAGCGGATCATGCGCGAAGCGACGATACAAGGCGTAGTGCACTGCACCAGCGCGTCCCTCGCGATGCAGCCGCCAGTTGTCCGGCGCCACGAACGCCGCCGTGGGCGCCGCCTCCACGTACACCTGCGTATGCGCACCGAGCCAGCCGCCCTGCTCCAGCCGGCGCGCCGATTCATTCCACAGATCCGCCGTGAACGGCGGATCCAGAAAGACCACGTCGAACGCCGACGGCGGGCTGTCGGCGAGAAAACCGAACGCCTCGTCGTTGACCACGCGCGCATGCTCGACCCGCAGTCGCGCGAGGTTGTCCTGCAGTTGTCGGCACAGGTTGCGGTCGCGTTCGACGAAGACGCATTCGCCGGCGCCGCGCGACAGCGCCTCGATGCCGAGCGCGCCGGTGCCGGCGTACAGATCGAGGCAGCGCGCGCCCTCCAGCACCGGTGCCAGCCAGTTGAACAGCGTCTCGCGCACCCGGTCGGGCGTCGGCCGCAGCCCGTCGGCGTCCGCCACGGCCAGACGGCTGCCGCGCAGACGCCCGGCGACGATGCGCAGGCCGCTGCTGCCGGTTCTTCCCTTTGCGTTCGACATCGTCTGCCTTGCGCGTCCGGCGCGGGTGTTAGCATGGAAAGCTCGTATTCTCGCCTGTTCGTCCGCGATGCTGAAGTTCTGGAAGAAAAAAAAGCCGCCCGAGGAAACGCCGGAGGCCGGCGCCCCTGCGCAGCCCATTGCGCCGCCGGAAGACATCGAGGCGCTGCCGGTCGATGCACCGATCCTGGCGGAAGCCGCCAGCGAAAGCGTGCTGGAGCCTGCGGCCGAGGCAACGCCCGAAGACGCGCCCGCCGATGAAATCGCCGCAGCGGCGGCGCCGTCGAAGCGCTCCTGGCGCGAACGCCTGTCCGGCAGCGGATTCGCGCGCGGCCTGTCGGCGCTGTTCACGCGCCACCCGGTGCTCGACGATGCGTTCCTCGACGAACTCGAAACCTGCCTGATCACGGCCGATGTCGGCGTCGCCGCGTCGACCGAGCTGGTCGAAAAGCTGCGCGCACGCGTGGCTCGCCGCGAATTCGCCGATGTCGACGCCCTGCTCGCCGCGTTGCGCGCCGACCTGGTCGAGCGCCTGAAGAAAGTCGAGCGTCCGCTCGATGTCGGCGGCCGCAAGCCCTTCGTGCTGTTGATGGTGGGCGTCAACGGCGTCGGCAAGACCACCACGATCGGCAAGCTCGCCTGGCGCTTCCGCAACGAGCGCCGCTCGGTCCTGCTCGCCGCCGGCGATACCTTCCGCGCAGCGGCGGTCGAACAACTGCAGAGCTGGGGCACGCGCAACGATGTGCCGGTGATCGCGCAGGGTTCCGGCGCGGATTCGGCCAGCGTGATCTTCGATGCGTTGCAGACTGCACGCTCGCGCGGCACCGACGTGCTGATCGCCGACACCGCCGGCCGCCTGCACACGCAGTCGGGCCTGATGGACGAGCTGTCGAAGATCCGCCGCGTGCTCGCCAAGCTCGACCCCGAAGCGCCGCACGAAGCCTTGCTGGTGATCGACGGCACCACCGGCCAGAACGCGATCAACCAGGTACGCCAGTTCAGCCAGGCGATCGGCGTCAGCGGCCTGGTGGTGACCAAGCTCGACGGCACCGCGAAAGGCGGCGTCGTATTCGCGCTCGCGCAGGAATTCGGCCTGCCGATCCGCTACGTCGGCCTCGGCGAAAGCGCCGAAGACCTGCGCGTGTTCGACGCCGCGGCATTCGTCGACGGCCTGCTGCCGGCCGCGTTGAAAGGCAATGGCTGACGCCGACGCGCGACCGCGGCGCCGCCGTCGCCGCTGGCTGATCGCGTGGTGTGTGCTGAGTGCGCTCGGCGTCGCCGGCGCATTCGCGCTGCATCGTTATTCGCGGCCGCAACGGCTGACCGCGTTCCTGATCGAACAGACGCGCAGCCTGACCGGCGCCGAACTCACGCTCGACGGCGTCGCCGGCTTCGATTTCACGCCGAACCTGCATCTGGTGCTGCCCAGGCCTGCGCTGAAATCAAAGGACGCTGCGCTGCTGACGGCCGCATCGCTCGACGTGGTCGTGCCCTGGCATACGCTGTGGAGCGACCGCATCGACATCGAGCGCGTCGTGGTCGAGCGGCCGGTGCTCGACCTCGATGCGCTCTCGTCCTGGCTCGCCGCGCGCCCGCCGGGCACCTCATCGGTAGACGTGCGCTTCGTGCTCGATCTGCACGATGGCGTCGTCCTGTCGGCCGGCCGCAAACTCGCCGAGGGCGTCGACCTGCAGCTCGCCAATGCCGGCGATCTCGCCGGCTGGCTGGCGAAATGGCGCACTGCCGGCGCGGCGACCGCGGCATTGCCGCCGCTCGGCGGCAGCGCGTCCGCACGCAGCGTGGAAATCGGCGGAACGCGCATCGAAGGCTTGCGCGTCGAGATCGGCGACGACGCGCCGGCGCCGCAGAAACCGTAGCCCGGCGCATGTCGAAGCCCGACCGCAGCGTCCCCGCGCACGAGGCAGCCGCCGGCGAAGCCGACGCCTTCGCGCAGGCACTGCTGGCCTGGTACGACCGTCACGGCCGCAAGGACCTGCCCTGGCAGCAGGCGCGCAACGCCTACCGCGTGTGGCTGAGCGAGGTGATGCTGCAGCAGACGCAGGTACGCACGGTCATCCCCTACTTCGCGCGCTTCACCGCTGCATTGCCGACGCTGGCGGCGCTCGCCGCCGCGCCGCAGGATCAGGTTCTCGCGCTGTGGTCGGGCCTCGGCTATTACAGTCGCGCGCGCAATCTCCATCGCGCTGCGCAGCTGTGCGTCGAGCAGCATGACGGCGCACTGCCGCGCGACGTCGAATCCTTGTCCGCCCTGCCCGGCATCGGCCGTTCGACCGCTGCCGCGATCCTGGCGCAGACCTGGGGCGATCGCCACGCGATCCTCGACGGCAATGTGCGCCGCGTGCTCGCACGCTGGCATGGCGTGCCCGGCTGGCCGGGAGAGACTTCGGTGCAGCGCGAGCTGTGGGCGCACGCCGACGCGCACACGCCACCGCTGCGCGTGGCCGACTACACGCAGGCGATCATGGATCTCGGCGCCACCTTGTGCGTGCGCTCGCGTCCGCACTGCGTGCGCTGCCCGGTGTCGTCCGGCTGCGTCGCGCTGCAGGGCGGCCTTACCGCGCAACTGCCGCAGGCCAAGCCGAAGCGCGCCGTACCGACGCGCGCGACCACGATGCTGGTGGTGCGCGACGCGCGCGGGCGCGTGCTGCTCGAACGCCGCCCGCCGACCGGCGTGTGGGCGCGCTTGTGGAGTTTTCCTGAAGTGGACGATGCCGCCGCCGCAGGCCGCCGGCTGCACGATCGCTACGGCGTGCGGGCGGATCTGGAAATGACGCTCGACCGCTTCGTGCACACCTTCAGCCACTATCATCTGCAGATCACCCCGCTGCTGCTGCGCGGCGTGCCGCTCGCCGATCGCATCGCGGAAGATGCCGAATACGGCTGGCACTCGCCGGGCGAACTTTCCGCACTCGGCCTGCCGGCGCCGGTGCGCAAACTGCTGCAGACACTCGACGAGGAAAATCGATGACGCGTAGCGTCCATTGCGTGAAACTGCAGCGCGAAGGCGAAGGCCTCGCGTTCGCGCCCTGGCCGGGCGAACTCGGCAAGCGCATCTACGAGCACGTCTCGAAGGAAGCCTGGGCCGGCTGGCTGGCGCACCAGACCATGCTGATCAACGAGAACCGCCTGAACCCGCTCGATGCAAAGACGCGCACGTTCATCGCCGCAGAAATGGAAAAGTATTTCTTCGGCGACGGCTCCGAAAAACCCGCAGGCTACGTCGCGCCGGAAAGCTGACGCCGGCTACTTCGACTTCGCGTCCTGATCCTGCAGCAGGCGCGCGTAGTCGATCGGCTGGATCTGCGCGATGCGGCAGCGATCGCCATCCGCGTTGACGTAGTCCAGGCGCCGGCTGACGAAACGGCTTTGCTGGGTGGACAGCGTGATGCCGTTGGCCCATTGCAACTGGCTGCACGGCTGCTCGACGGTCAGCAGATAGGCGTCCTTGACCGTCGTCCACACGACGATCTTCTCGGCGCCGACCAGCTGCCACTTGTACAGCGACCAGTATTGGAACTGATCGACCGGCGCCTGCAGGTACGGCGTGTAGCGGTCGAGGTTCTTCTGCTGCGTTTCCGGCGTGTCGGCCGTTGCGTCCATGCCGGCAACCACGCTGGCGAGCATGGCGAACAATGAAGCGGCGAGGCGGCGATTCATCGGGACTCTCCGTGGAACGACGATGTCCACGACGGCAGACTACGCCACTTCGGCGCAGGTATCGGCGCGCGCCGGTTTGACCCGATTCAGCTGAGGATTGCGGTCCAGATCCGGAGCCGGAGCCGGACTGGGCTGCGAACCTGGTCGCACGCTGATCTGCGAACTCAGCTCTGGAACCGATCCAGCGCGCGTTCGGCGGCGCCGCGCTCGGAGTCCGACAGCCGCTTGGCTACCTCGCGATAACGCGTGATCAGGCCGGCATCGTCCGGCATCACGCGTGCGAGCGCGACCAGCACTTCGCGGCATTCGTAGTCCGAGCCGATGCTGCCGGCCGCGTCGAGCACGGCGCGCGAAGCGCCCGCACCGAACTTCGGCGCGCGCATCAGCGCGAGCAGCGCTTCGCGGCGTTCGTAGTCCGAGCCGATGCCGCCGACCGCCTTCGCATACATCGGCGCGACGCGTTCGCTGTCGCCGACGCGGCGCAGCGCCGCCACCAGCAGTTCGCGGCGTTCGTAGTCCGAACCGATCGAGTTGGCCGACGTGATGATCTGGCCGAGCGTCGTATCGTCGACCTGCGTCTTGTCGAGCAGCGCAGTCAACGTGCGCCGGTGCTCGTAGTCGGAGCCGAGCTTGGCCGCTGCGTGCAGCCAGGCGTCGTGCACGTCCGCCTCGGGCACGAGCGTGGGCACCATGCCGACCAGCAGTTCGGCGCGTTCGTAGTCGGAGCCGATCTTTTCGGCCTGGCCGATCACCAGCTTCTGCTGCCCGGCATCGAGCGGCGCGGCGGCCGCGAGCGCAGACAGCGCGTTGCGGCGTTCGTAGTCCGAATCGACGCCGTCGATCAGGCCGAGCGCGCGCGTGACTTCGGCCGGCGCGAGCCTGGCGGTCGCGAACAGCTGTTTCAGATACACGCCACGCGCATAACCCGCATCGATATGCCCGATCTCGTCGAGCACCGCGCCGGCCCCGCCGCTGGCATAGATGCGCTTGACGCGCGCCTCGGCGCCGATCGCCGAATCGCGGATCACGCTCGGAAGGAAGGCGGCGATCCAGGCCTGTTCCGCCGCATCGGCCGGATGCTCGACGCCGCCGACGAAGCAGCGGCGTTCGATCTTGCCGTCCTTGCTGCGGTACTGCACACGGCGCTGCACGCCGTCCTTGGTCTCGGCGAAGCTTGCGCTGCCGCCGTCGCCGAGACTGGCGACATCGTCGTCGCGATCGTTGAAGGCGATCTCGCCCTTGATCTCGACCTCGATGCTGCGGTGCCCGTCGTCGGACCGGATCACCGTGGTCTGACGCTTCTTGCCGAGCAGGCCCGTGTCACTGGAAATGTGCACGTGACTTTCCGAACCAGCCTTCGGTGCCGGCGGCGCAGACGGCGGCGACGGCGGGCTTGGCGGACTCGGCGGCGCCGGCTGCGCCTGCGCCTGCGCGCCGAAGCCCGGCAACAGCACGATCGCCAGCGTGAGCGCCAATACGGCGGCGGAACCTGCGCGCAGATGCGACAAGGTCGTGTTCATCGGTGTTCCCCCAATCAGATGATCGATACGCTGCAGCAGCGGCGAGTCGCGTTGCGCCATCGCCGGCGCGAGCCAGGATTCGAAGCCTTGCAGACGCCGCTCGGCACATTCGGCAAGGCATTCGGCCAGCGAGCGGCCGTC
>DASWPR010000291.1:0-3185 GCA_036398455.1 Dokdonella sp. | reverse complement strand
CAGCGGCGTGCGGATCGCGTAGCGCAGCGGGCGCAGGCGGTCGCTGGATGTGGAAGACACGGGGGTTTCGGCGGAGGCGCTCATCGAAGCCGCCATGGTAGCGGAAGTTTGCCGCGGTGCGTCATCGGCCTGCGCCGGTTCGCCGTGGTCGTCGCGAGGAGACGACGATTGAAATACGAGGGCTCGAAGGGCGCGAAGAAAACGCAACAAGTGGACGATGCGACCTGATTGCGGGTGGGTTCCGTCTTCCGTGCGCTTCGTGTTTCAGGCTTCGGCCAGGAATCTTCCTGCAGCTGCGACTCCGCTGCGGCGAGGTGATTGAGGTGCTGCTCCCTCCCGCGCGCCTCGCCGACGCCGCCCGCCGCGCGGGAGTCTGCGAACTTTCCGGAGAAATAAATGACGACTTTCGCTGCCGTCCGGTGAATCAACAGAAACGCAGCGCCAGCGCGCTCGCGCTTTTTGCAGACAACCCGGCAGCGAGGTGTGCATGTTCTATCTATGGGGTTCGGGCGGTAATCGCGCCGTTGCAGGCGACGGCGACGTGCACCTGTGTCCGATCTGCGATTCCACGCAATCGTTCGATCTCGTCGTCGACTACCGCTATTGGCACTTCTGGTACCTGATTTCGTTCGTCACGCGGCGCACGTATTCGTTCATCTGCCGGCGGTGCGGCAACGGCCCGGTCGCCCGGCCTGCCGAGTACCGGGGCAAGCTCGGCAAGGATCCGATCCCGTTCCTGCGGCGGCGCGGCTGGACCATTCCGATCGTGGCGCTCGTGCCGATGATCGCATTGGGTGCGTATTTCTCCGGCGAGACCGACAAGCGCATGGAAGCGATGCTCGCCGCACCGCAGGTGGGCGACGTGTACAGCATGGAACTGTCCCATGTCGCCGAAGGCGCGAGCGGTCGCTCCGAAACATATGGCGACATGCGGTTGGCGGCGATCGAGGGCGGCACGTTCAAGTTCTTCGTCGGCCGCCGCCTCTGGGATCGCAAACGCGATCTGCGCAAGGACGAACGCCGCGGCGACTTCTATGCCGAAGACGACTACGACCGCGACGAGGTCGTCGAGATCGACGCCGCGCGGCTGAAGGCGCTCAAGACGAGCGGCACGCTGTTCGACATCCACCGCAAGCCGTAGGCCCACGGCCGTGCGCTTCTCAATCCATGAAAAAGGACCCACGATGAATTTCAAATACCTGGCGCTGGCTGCCGCGCTTTCCTTATGCATCGCCGGCAATGCGGCCGCGATCGATCTCGGCGGCGCGCTGAGTGCGGGCGCCGACGCCGCCAAGGGCGCGACCCTCAGCGACGAGGATATCCGTGCATCGGCCGACGAAGCCTGCCGGTGGATGGACCAGAACAACAAGGTGGCGCCGCCCGGCAGCAAGTATGCCGCGCGTCTGGCCAAGCTCACCCAAGGCCTGGAGAACGAGGACGGCATCAAGCTCAACTTCAAGGCCTATCTCGTCGTCGACGTCAACGCATTCGCGATGGCGAACGGTTGCGTGCGCGTGTTCGCCGGCCTGATGGACATCGCCAGCGACGACGAGATCCGAGGCGTCATCGGCCACGAGATCGGTCACGCCAAGCTCGGCCATACCAAGGCGAAGATGCGCACCGCGCTCATGACGCGCGCGGCACGCCAGGGGGCGGCGTCGACCGGCGGCAAGGCCGGCCAGCTCGCGGCATCGGAGATCGGCGGCGTCGCCGAGAGCTTCGTCAACGCACAGTTCTCGCAGAAGGAAGAAAGCGAGGCCGACGTCTACGGCTACCGCTTCATGGTCAAGCACCGCTATGACCCGAACGCGATGGCGAGCCTGTTCAAGAAGCTGCCCGGCGGCGGCGGACTGATGTCCTCGCACCCGGCGTCGCCCGAACGCGCGAAGAAGATCGAACAACTGATCAAGAAGGGCTGACCGCGCGTCGGCCGGATGCGCAGCGGCGAGGCGTCGAAGCGAACGCGATAGTGGTCGCCGGCGCGCACAGGCGGACGCCGCGCGCGGCGGTGCGGACCGATCCCGCAAAGAGGCTGCCATGCGATCGGATCGCGCGATCCGATCGCATGGGCACGCAGCCTGCGCTTCACCCACACGAGTCGATCGACGCGATCGCCGACGAACGCCATCCAACCAGAACGGGAATCTCACTCATGCATGCCCCTGTGAATGCTGTCGCACAGTCCCAAGCCAAGCCCGCGCCCGTCGACATCGACGCGCTGGACGTCTCCGAACGCTGGAAAACCTATTTCAAGGCCATGCTGAAGCATGGGGGTCTGCAGTCCAACAAGGACGCAGGACGGTCGCCCGAGGAGCGCAAAGCCGCAGCGAAGGAGCTGCAGCCGCCGCTCCCCAGCACCCTGTTGGCGTTCCTGTTCGGATTCTTCTACTACCTCTCCAAAGGCATGTGGAAGAAAGGCCTGGTTCTCCTGCCCATGGTGTTGACCGTACAGATCGTGCTGGCCGCCGTGCTGTATCTGATCGGCGGAGAGACGCTCGCGAATGTCGTGGGATTCCTCGGCGGATGGCTCTTCGCGATGATGGCGCCGCGCGATTTCTACGCGGTCAAGGTCGAAGGCGACCAGGGCTGGATGCCGGTGCGTCCATTTTGAGCGCGCACGACGGCTGCGACGACGTCACCCTGGGTGCCTTCTCGCATGAGCGAGCACCGGCCGTCGCGGTGACGGGCGACGGCGTCGACGCCTATCCGCGCGCCATTTCCGGCTGGTTGATCGCAGACCTCTTCCTCTGCGCCGTGAACGCGCTGCTCGCGCTGGTCGTTCTCGCGAAGCTCGGCGCCGGCGCGGATGCCGACTCGGTTCCCGTCATGGCGATCGAGACGGCCGTGCACGCGGGCATTGCCGTCTTCGGAATTCCCGCCAACATCGCGCTGCTGCGTCGGAAGCCATTCGGGGCCGTCCTGGCGAAGATTGCGCTGGCTTTCGTCGGCGCCGGCATGGCCCTCGCGCTGTATGAAGTATCGATGCGCATCGACGACCCGGAGTCCACCTGCCCGCCCGAGCTCGTCGTCGCGGGCGCGGCGCTTGGCCTGGCCCTGCGGCTGGTGACGAATCTGATCTGGTTCGATCGGGTGCGCCGCGCACAGAAGCGCCTGCGCTGCGCCCTGTCGCACGATGGCTGAGCTGCGCTCAGGCGCGTCCGCCGCGCAGGGTCAGGAAGATCGCG
>DASWPR010000290.1:0-8599 GCA_036398455.1 Dokdonella sp. | reverse complement strand
GCTGGAGTCGCTGCACAAGACGCGCGAGGAGCTCTACCAGATGTACGTGGCGGGCCAGTTGAACGATCAGGCGCGGCATCCGTCGCAGCTGTACGAGGCGACGCTCGAAGGCGTCGTGATGTTCGCCATCCTCTGGTTCTATTCGCGCAAGCCGCGTCCGCGCTATGCCGTGTCGGGATTGTTCGCGCTGCTCTATGGCGTGTTCCGCTTCGCCATCGAATTCGTGCGCATCCCTGACGTACAGCTCGGCTACCTCGCGTTCGGCTGGCTTACGATGGGGCAGATCCTGTCGCTGCCGTTGATCGCGATCGGCCTGTTCCTGCTCTGGCTTTCACGAAAGGCGCCGACGTTGCGCCTGTATTCGGTCGCGATGCCGGAGCCGGACGAAGCGAACAATTCGGGCGCCCACTGATGCGACAGTATCTCGACCTGCTGCGCCATGTACTCGATCACGGCACCGAGAAAGCCGATCGCACCGGCACCGGCACGCGCAGCGTGTTCGGCTGGCAGATGCGCTTCGATCTCGGCCAGGGTTTTCCGCTGGTCACGACGAAGAAGCTGCACCTGAAATCGATCGTGCACGAGCTGATCTGGTTCCTGCGCGGCGAGACGAACATCGGCTATCTGAGAGACAACGGCGTCGGCATCTGGGACGAATGGGCCGATGCGGATGGCGAGCTCGGGCCGGTCTACGGCAAGCAATGGCGCGCCTGGAGTTGTCCGGATGGCCGCGTCGTCGATCAGATCGCCTGGGTCGTCGATGAAATCAAGCGCAATCCGGATTCGCGCCGCCTGATCGTCAGCGCATGGAATGTCGCCGACCTGCCGAAGATGGCCTTGCAGCCCTGCCACACGATGTTCCAGTTCTACGTCGCCGATGGCCGTCTTTCCTGCCAGCTGTACCAGCGTTCCGGCGACATCTTCCTCGGCGTGCCGTTCAACATCGCAAGCTACGCGCTGCTGACACAGATGGTTGCGCAGGTGTGCGGCCTGGTACCGGGCGACTTCGTGCACACGCTCGGCGATGCGCATCTGTACTCGAACCACTACAAGCAGGCGCACGAGCAGCTCGCGCGCGAGCCGCGGTCGTTGCCCAGGCTCGCGTTGAATCCGGATGTGCGTTCGCTGTTCGACTTCCGCTACGAAGACATCGCCATCGTCGACTACGCGCCGCACGCGGCGATCAAGGCGCCGGTGGCGGTGTGACCGAAGTCAGCCTGATCGCCGCGCTCGACCGCAACCAGGCGATCGGTCGCGACGGTGCGATGCCGTGGCACCTGCCCGACGACCTGAAGCGCTTCAAGGCGCTCACGCTCGGCAAGCCCGTTCTGATGGGGCGCAAGACCGCGCTCGCGATCGGACGCGCGCTGCCGGGGCGTGAAAATCTGGTCTTGACGCGTGGCGCCGATGCGCCGTTTGCCGGCCAGCGCGCGGTGCGCACGCTCGACGAGGCGATCGCCGAAGCCGACGATGCGCAGCTCGCCGTGATCGGCGGCGGCGAGGTGTATGCGCTGGCGCTGCCGCGTGCTACGCGCTTGCACCTGACCTGGATCGATACCGCGGCGACCGATGCCGATGCGTTCTTTCCGCGCTTCGAAATGTCCGACTGGTTGGAAACGTCGCGCGTCGCGCATCCCTGCGATGCACGCCACGAATTCAGATTCGCGTTCGTCGACTACGTGCGACGTTGAGCGAAACACGACGCTCGTCGGTACGGACGAGCGTCGTCGTGCATCGACTCAGCGCATGCCGCCGGAAGCGAGCAGCTTCTCGCCGGTGAGCCAGCCCGAATCGGACGAGGCGAGAAACACCGCGATCTTGGCGATGTCGTCCGGCTGTCCGAGGCGGCCGAGCGGCGTCTGCTCGATCATGTGCTTCTCGAGGTCGCTGCCGATGATGCCCATCGCATGCACGCCTTCAGTTTCCACGCCGCCCGGATTGATCGAGTTGACGCGGATCTTGCGTGCTCCGAGTTCCTTCGAGAGCACATGCGTGATGGTGTCGACCGCGCCCTTGGTCGCGGTGTACACGGCGGTGCCGGGGAGGCCGACGCGGCTCACGGTCGAGCCGATGTTGATCACGCTGGCGCCGCCCTCGCCGAAGTACTTGACGGCTTCCTTGGTCGACAGCAGCAGGCCGAGCACATTCGTGTTGAACTGGCGATGGAACTCTTCTTCGGTCACTTCCTCGATCGGCGCAAACCGATAGACGCCGGCGTTGTTGACCAGGATGTCGAGCGTGCCGAATGCTTTCTTCGCTTCGGCGAACAGGCGCTCCACGTCGGCCGCCTTCGACACGTCGCCCTGCACCGCGACCGCCTTGCCGCCCTTGGCGGCAATCTCTGAGACCACGCGGTCGGCGCCTTCCTTGCTCGTGGCGTAGTTCACCACCACCGCGGCGCCTTCGGCGGCGAACGCCTTTGCGATTGCGGCACCGATGCCTTTCGATGCGCCCGTCACCACCGCCACCTTGCCTGTCAGCTTGCTCATCTGCGTTGTCCTCGTTCGATAGTCCGTTCAATAATTAGACGGTTGTCTAACCATCTAAATGACAAGGGGCGCAGGGACCGGCTTTCAAGGGGGTGGTTCAAATCTTCGCGAGCTGATCGAGGTAGGCGTGCAGGATGTCGCGCTGCAGGACGAGTCGGGCGAATTTTCCTTCGCGCACGATCTGGATCAGGCCGGCCGTCTCCAGCTCCTTCATGTGGTGCGACAGCGTGGCGGCGCTGATGGGATGCGCCTCGTGCAGGACGCTGCACGGCAGCGGCTCGTCCTGCGCACCGATCTGCCTGAGGATCTGCTGCCGCCGCGGTTCGGCCAGCGCCCGTGCGATCAGAGCGATCCGGCGTTCGTCGAGGTGTACCCGCTTGGTCGTCGTCATGATTCCACTTCGACCGCGCGGCGGCCGCGCAGGACTCAGTCCTGCTCCTTGCCCGGGGTCGGCTTGCGGTCCGACTTGATGCTGACGAATTCCGGCTCTTCGGTGTCCAGGCGCAGCGCCGTCAACGCGCCGCCCCATACGCAGCCGGTGTCGATCGCATGCACGCCGAGGCCGGCGAACCGGCCGAGCGTGGACCAGTGCCCGCAGACCACGCGGATATCGCGCCGGATCTGCCCCGGCACTTCGTACCAGGGATACAGGCCGGGGCGCTGCGTGCCGGGCGTGCCCTTGTCGCTGAAGGCGATGCGGCCGCGCACGTCGCAATAGCGCATGCGCGTGAACACGTTGATGCCGGCGCGCCAGCGATCGATGCCGCGCAGCTTCGGCGTCCACAGGTCGGGCTTGTTGCCGAACAGCTGCTTGAGCAGGCGGCGGTAGCCTTCGCTGCGCAGCTTGTCTTCGATCTCGCGCGCGACTTCTTCGGCCTGCTGCACGGTCCAGCGCGGAAACAGTCCGGCGTGCACGAGCATGAAACCGAGCTGGCGGTCGACGTGCACGAGGTTCTGCCGGCGCAGCCAGCCGATCAGCTCGTCGCGGTCGGGCGCGAACAGCACTTCGCGCAGCTCCGGGTTCACGCGGCCCTGTTCCTCGCGCTTGCGTTCGGAGATCGACAGCAGCGACAGGTCGTGGTTGCCGAGCGCGACGACCGCGTTGTCGCCGAGCGCCTTGACCGTGCGCAGCACGGCAAGCGACTGGCCGCCGCGGTTGACCAGGTCGCCGCAGAACCAGAGCTTGTCGGTGGCGGGATCGAAGCGGAGCTTTTCGATCAGGCGGACAAGTTCATCGTGGCAACCCTGGATGTCACCGATGGCCCAGGTCGCCATCAGTGCAGCGTCCTCGGGATCGACAGCACGAACGCGGGTATGTACGCGTCGAAATGCGTGCCATCGTCGGCGATCATCTGGTAGCTGCCGCGCATCGTGCCGAGCGCGGTCTCCAGTACGGCGCCAGAGGTGTACTCGTAGTCGTCGCCCGGGCGCACCCACGGCTGTTCGCCGACGACGCCGTCGCCGTGCACTTCGCGCACCTTGCCGTTGCCGTCGGTGATGACCCAGTGGCGCGACAGCAGGCGCGCGCCGACCGTGCCGTGGTTGGCGATCGTGATCGTGTACGCGAACGCGTAGCGATTGTCGGCCGGCGCCGACTGGTCATCCAGAAAGCGTGTGTCGACCGAAATGGTGATGTCGTAGGGCTTCTTGCCGCTCATGGGGTGATTTTCAGGGACGCGGGGCGTGTCGGCAAGTTGTAAAGAGCGAAAAGCCGCTTCGGCCGGCTCATGGCGGCTCGAGATGAGCGGCCAGGGCGACGAACTCGGCCGGCGCGAGCTGTTCGGCGCGCGCCTTCGGATCGACGCCGGCGGCGAGCATCTGCTCGGGCGCGACGACGCCGTGCAGCGCATTCGACAGGGTCTTGCGGCGCTGGCCGAAGGCCGCCTTGACCACGCGCGCGATGGCGGCGGCAGCGACCACGGGCCGCTCCGACGCTGGCCGCGGGGTCAGCCGCACGACGGCCGAATCGACCTTGGGCGGCGGCCGGAATGCCTCCGGCGGCACGCCGATCAGCGGCTCCACACGGCAGGCCAGCTGCAGCATCACCGACAGGCGCCCATACACCTTGCTGCCCGGCGCTGCAGCCATGCGCTCGACGACTTCCTTCTGCAGCATGAAGTGCATGTCGCCGATCGCATCGAGCTGATCGATGCAGTGGAACAGGATCGGCGAGGAGATGTTGTAGGGCAGATTGCCGACCACGCGCAGCGGCGCGCCGGCGGCGAGCGCGCGCAGGTCCACGCCGAGCACGTCGGCATTGATGATATCGAGTTCGCCGACGCCTTCGGCGGCGCTGCGCAGGCGCGGAATCAGGTCGCGGTCGAGTTCGATCACGGTGAGCCGGCCGAGTGCACGCAGCAACGGCAGCGTCAGCGCGCCGTCGCCCGGGCCGATTTCGACGACGCGCTCGCCCGGCCGCGGATCGATCGCCTGCACGATCTGGCGCAGGATGCCGGCATCGTGCAGGAAGTGCTGGCCGAAGTGCTTCTTGTGGATGTGGCGTTCGTAAGAGGCAGGCATCCGTGCATCGTAGCCGATCACGCCGAGTGCGCCCTCACGTCCGCGCTAGGCGACCGGCCATGCGAGCCAGCGCGTCAGCCAGTAGCCGCCGACGGTCAGCCACACGAACAGCACGAAGGCGAGCACCAGCGGTTTCGGTCCGAGTGCGCGCAGGCGCGAAAAGCGTGTCTCCAGACCGAGCGCGCCCATCGCCATCGCCAGCAGCAAGGTGTCGAGGTCGAGCAGGCGGCTGCGCAGCGTCGGCGGCAGCGTGATGACCGAATTCAGCGCGCACACGCCGACGAAGACGAGCGCGAACCAGGGGATGCTGATCGCGCCGCGTGCGCCGCCCTTGCGCGCTTGCCAGCCGCCGAGAATGAACAGGAACGGCACCAGCAGCAGCACGCGCGTCAGCTTCACGATCACCGCGGTGTCCGTCGCCGCGGGACTCACCGCGTTGCCGATCGCGACGACCTGGGCGACTTCATGCACGGTCGCGCCGGCGTAGATGCCGAAGCCATTCGCCGGCAGCGCCAGGCGCGCGGCGATTTCCGGATACAGGAAGATGTTGAGCGTGCCGAACAGCACGACGCTGGCGACGGCGATGGCGACCTTGCTCGGTTCCGGTTTGAGCAGGCGCTCGGTCGCGAGCACCGCGGCGGCGCCGCAGATCGCGCTGCCGCACGCGGTCAGCAGGGCGGTGTCGCGATCGAGTCCGAGCCAGCGGCGGCCGACCCAGACGCCGAGCGCCATCGTGCTGCTGACGATGGTGAGGTCGAGCAGCAAGGCGCCCGGTCCCACCGCGGCGATCTGCTGGAAGCTGATGCGCAGGCCGTACAGCACCACGCCGGCGCGCAGCAGGTCGCGTTGCGAGAAGCCGATGCCCGGCGCCAGCCGCTGCGGCAGGCGGTTGCCGAACAGGTTGCCGAGCAGCATGCCGAGAATGATCGCGAGCGTCAGCGCGGACAGTTGCAGGTGCTGGAACGGCGGCAGCGCGGCCAGTCCCAGGCCGGCCAGGCCGATCAGCAGGGTGAAGAGGAGGCCGGGAAAACGGGTGGCGAGGCGGGACATGAGCGGCCGGGAGCGAGTGGGATGCGTGCACTCTAGGAACAGCCGCTATATAAAGATAATCGATACTTCGTATATCAAAGATAAGGATTGCTGATGATCGCGATCAGTCCGCGCCAACTCGAGGTGTTCAGTGCCATTGCCGCCGCCGGCAGCGTGCGCGCGGCCGCCGATCAGCTCGGCCTGACCCAGCCGGCGGCGAGCATGGCGCTGGGTGAACTGGAGCGTCTGCTCGGCGCGCCGCTGTTCGATCGCCAGCAGCGCCGCCTGAAATTGAACGAACACGGCCGCGCGCTGCTGCCGCGCGCGCGCGAGATCGTCGAGCGCCTGCGCGAACTCGGCGCGGCGGCCGAGCCCGGCGGCGCGCTGGCGGTCGGTGCCAGCAACACGATCGGCAACTATCTCGTCGGCGATCTGCTCGGCGGTTTCATCGCCGCCTATCCGGCGGTGCAGCTTTCCCTGCGCGTCGCCAACAGTCAGCAGATTCTTGCCGGCGTCGTCGATTGCAGCCTGGACATCGGCTGCATCGAGGCACCGGTGGCGCATCCGGAAGTCGAACTGATTGCGTGGCGCCACGACGAGTTGCGCATCTGCGTGCGCAGCGATCATGCGCTGGCGCGGCGGCGTCGCCTGCGCGCCGAGCATCTGGCCGGACAGCGCTGGATCCTGCGCGAGCGCGGGTCGGGAACGCGCACGGTGTTCGAACAGGCCAGCCGCGATCTGCTCGGACCGCTCGATGTCGCGCTCGAACTCGGCCAGAGCGAAGCGATCAAGCAGGCCGTGATGGCCGGGCTCGGCATCGCCTGCCTGCCGAGTGCCGCCATCGCCGATGCCGTGGCGGCGGGGCGTCTGGTCGCGCTGCACACGCCGTTTCTGGTGCTGACGCGCACGCTGGCGCTGGCGCTGCATCGCACGCGCTATCGCGGTACGACATTGCGTGCGTTTCTGGACAGCTGCCGCGCGAGCGCGGACTGACTGCGCTCAGGCTTTGCGCGCGAGCGCAGGCTCCGTTGCCAGTGCTCGATCGAGCGCCGCCGACACGCGCGCGGCAACCGAGTCGGACGCTGGCGCATCGGCATGCCGCAGCAGGAAGAAGCTCTTGCGTGCCGGCGCGTGCTGCGCGAAGAAGGCATCGAGGTCCGCGTGCACGCGACGTTCGAGCGCGCGATCGCGCACGAGGCCATGGGCGGCCAGTCGCTGCTCCCACCACGATGGACTCGCCCACACCAGGTGGCCGTGCATCGGCCAGCCTTGCGCGTCGCAGTGCAGGTGGCGCCAGAACGATGCATCGCCTGCGGCGCGCCACTCGGGCAGGAACGGCGGCGCCACTTCGCCGAATACGTCGTCCCTGCCGAACATCGGCGAATTGATCAGGAAGTAGCCGTCGCGATCGAGCAGTGCGGCGATCCGCGCCAGATAGCGGTCGAGCTTCAACGGATTGAGGTGCTCGAGAATGTCCATCGCGATGACCGCGTCGAACGGCCCCGGCAATTCGACCGACAGCAGGTCGCCATAGTGGATGCGGTTCTTGATCGACGGATAGGCGAGCACGAAGGCGAGATGGCTGATTTCCACGCCGGCGACGTCGATGCCTTGTTCGTCGAGCAGACTGAGCACCGGCCCGGTGAAGCAGCCGAGTTCGAGGCATCGCTTCGTGCCGAGTCCGGCGACGAGAGCGGCGATGACGCGTTTGTCGATATCGATCACCGGTGACCACACGCCGAAGCTGTCGTAGTAGCGGTGCTCGTGGATCATCCGCTCAAGCCAGTCGAAATCGGCATCGTCGTCGATGCGAAACGTCGTGCTGCCGTCATCGTTGCGGCGATAGCGCTGCGGATGGAGTTCGACCAGGTTCGGCAGCACGGCCGCGGGAACGCGCAGGTAGCCTTGCTTCTTGTTGAACTCTTCCGAGCCGACCATGTTGCGCACGAGCTCGGCGAGCGGCACGCCGGCGTCGAGGGCATCGGCATGCGTGCGCAGGCCGCCCGCGTCGGGTTCGCGCTCCAGCAGTCCGCGATACAGCTCGGCAACCAGTTGTTCGGTGCCGGCGCCCGAAGCGGCGCCGCGACGCCAGAGCGATCGAAGGCGGGACAGTTTCATCATGCGGGGGTCCGTGGTTCTGCCGGGCGCGATGGCAGGCGCGATTCCCTCGTGCGCGACTGCGCCAGGTGCATCGCCAGTTCGACCGCAGCGACGAGGCTGCCGGCATCGGCGCGACCGCTGCCGGCGATATCGAGCGCAGTGCCGTGGTCGACCGACGTGCGGAGATACGGGAGGCCGAGCGTGACATTGACCGCGTGGCCGAAGCCGGCGTGCTTGAGCACCGGCAGACCTTGATCGTGATACATCGCCAGCACGGCGTCGTACTGCTCCAGCTGCGACGGCACGAACGCGGTATCGGCTGGAATCGGACCGCGCACGTAGAAGCCTGCGGCGCGCAGCTGGATGATTGCCGGTGCGATCTCGTCGATCTCCTCGCGACCGAGATGGCCGCCTTCGCCGGCGTGCGGATTGAGGCCGAGCACCGCGATGCGCGGCGCGGC
>DASWPR010000289.1:0-2751 GCA_036398455.1 Dokdonella sp. | reverse complement strand
TGTCGCCTGCGTCCGGCTAGTCGGCGATGCCGAGCGCATGCCGGATCGCCTGCAGATCGACATGGCGGATGTAGCGCGGGATGTTCTTCCAGACCGGATGAAACCCGTAGCCGCCTTGCTGGAGTTCTTCCAGTGCCTGCTGTTTGCTCCAGCCCTGATAGGCCATGCGGTACATGGCCGCGACCAGGCCGGTGCGATCGGCGCCGTGCTGGCAGTGCAGCAGCGTCGGCCCCTCGGCTTGCGCGGCGTGCAGCTCGCGCAGCGCGCGCGTCATCTGTGCGTCGTCGACCTTCCAGGTCAGGATCGGAATGCGCACCTGGCGGATGCCGCTGCCGGCAAGCACATCGGTGCCGGAATGGAACGCGCGCAAGTTGATCACGGTGCGCACGCCGAGCTGCCGCAGCCGCGCCACATCGGCCGGCGTCAGGCGTTCGCTGCGATACAGCGTGTCGGTGATGCGGTAGAGATTGCGGCTGGCATCGACCGTGCTTGCCCAGACCGGATTGCGCGGCGCGGTCGCTTCCGATCGAGCCGGCGGCCGAACCGCAGCCGCCTCTTCGGCGCGCGCGGATGACGCCAGCGCCAGCACGGCGGCCAGGGCGCAGATCGCCAGGCCGCCGCAGCGAGCAGGCACCGTCACTCGTTCAACTCCGTCGCCAGCGCGGCGCGCGCGAACGGTTCGATCAGGCGCGTCCAGCGCGTGTATTGCGCCGCCGAAGGATGCAGCCCATCGGCGACCAGCAGGTCGTCGGCGTCGCCGGCGTCGCGCGAGTCGGCGGTGATGTCGACGAAGGCGATGCCGCTGTTCGCGGCGATGCCGCGCGCGGCAGCGTTGAATGCGTCGATCTCGCCGGCGATGCGCGTCACGTCGCGGCCCCTGCTGCGGGCGAAGCGCGTCACGCCCCAGTCTGGAATCGATACGACGACGACGTGCTCGCGTCGCGCGGCCAGCGCGACCGCGCGCGCGACCAGGTCGACGAATTCCTCGCGGTAGTTGTTCAGCGGGCGTCCGCGGTACTGGTTGTTGACGCCGATCAGCAGGCTGACCAGTGCGTAGGGCGGGGTGAACCGCTGCGCATCCATCGCCGCGGCGAGTTCGTCGGTACTCCAGCCGGTCGTCGCGACGATCTGCGGGTCATCGATGCCGACGCCGGCGGAGCGAAGACGCCGGGCCAGCTGCGCGGGCCAGCGTTCCTCCGGCGCGACGCCTTCGCCAATGGTGTAGGAATCGCCGAGGGCGAGAAAGCGTCGAGGGGCGGCGGCCGCGATCGGCATGGGCGTGCTCGGAGTGTCGGCGGAGTCGATGAATCGCTCTCCCCATCACTTGCGCGGGGGAGAGGTCAGGTTGGGGAAGCGCTTTGCAGCGCAGCGCGCAGATGCAGAAGACCCTCAAGTTCCATCGGCCTTCCCGGACAGCGCCTCGACAGGGAACCCTCAGGCGACGCGCCGCTTCGCCCCGGACTTCTCCGCCGAGCGCACCAGCTCGCGTTCGATGCGCACGAACACGTCGTCGAGTACCGCCGGCTCCGGCAGCATCGTCACGCGGAAGTGGTTGCGCGCGGCGATGTTGAAGCTCGATCCCGGCACCAGGATGATGTTCTCGTGCTCGAGCAGGCTGAGGGCGAACGCCTCGTCGTCGAATTCGGGCAGGCGCTGCGGATCGACGCCGGGGAACGCGTACAGCGCGGCATGCGGCTGCACGATGGTGAGGAATTCGCTGCGCGCGACGCCGTTGCAGATCGCCGCGCGCGCCTCGTACAGGCGGCCGCCGGGCTGGGTCAGCGCGCTGATTTCGTTCGGTCCTTCCAGCGCCGGCTTGATTGCCCATTGCGCGGGCACGTTGCTGCACAGGCGCAGGCTGGCGAGCAGGTCGAGCGCGTGCAGCAGCGCACGCGTGCGTCGCTCGGCACCGGTGACCGAGAGCCAGCCGACGCGGTAGCCGCAGGCCAGGTGCACCTTCGACAGGCCGCCGTAGCTGATGCACGGCACCTCGCCGGCCAGCGGCGCGAGCGGTTCGAAGCGCGCGCCGTCGTAGAGCACGCTGTCGTAGATCTCGTCGCAGAGCAGCACCAGTCCGTGCCGCGCGGCGACCGCGACCAGCGCTTCCAGCACGGCGCGCGGGTACACCGCACCGGTCGGATTGTTCGGGTTGATGATGACCAGCGCCTTCGTGCGCGGCGTGACCAGCGCAGCGATCTCGTCCGGATCGGGCAGATGATCGCGCTCGGGCGGGCAGGCGTAGTGCACCGGTATGCCGCCATTGAGGCGGGTCGCGGCAGTCCACAACGGGTAGTCCGGCGCCGGGATCAGCACTTCGTCGCCCGGATCGAGCAGGGCGCGCAGGCTGAGATCGATCAGCTCGCTGACGCCATTGCCGATGAAGACGCGTTCGGCGGCGGCGTCGGCCCGATTGCGCCGGTGCAATGCGGCCACCGCCTCGCGCGCTTCCAGCAGGCCCTGCTGGTGGCAGTACGCCTCGCTCTGCGGCAGCTTGGCCGAAATCGCATCGCGCAGATGCTGCGGCACGCGGAACCCGAACAGGCCGGGGTTGCCGATATTCAGGCGCAGGATGCTGCGCCCTTCCGCTTCGAGTTCGTGCGCGCGCCGGCTGAGCGGCCCGCGGATATCGTACCGAACCTGGTCGAGGCGGATGCTGACCGCCACCGTTTGCTTCTCCATCGAACGTCCCGCCGTTGCTACGTCTGCCGATGCTAGCAGCGCCGCCGCGGCGCTGCACGCCATGCGGTCGCG
>DASWPR010000288.1:0-31482 GCA_036398455.1 Dokdonella sp. | reverse complement strand
GCGTCGGCCTGGGGCATCTACCACATGAACCAGGGCGACTATGCCAAGGCGTTGCCGCTGTACAGGACCGCCATTCCCCTGCTTCGCCAGACCGAACCGGACAACTCGACGATGCGCGACTCGATGCGCATGGATCTGATCGGTGCGTTGACGCAGACCGGCCACTTGAAGGAGGCACGCCAGGAAGGCACCGACCTCATCGATGAAATCAGCGCGCGCGGCGACGACAACGGCCTGGTGGCTGCGTTCGCCAAAGCCGCCGTGGCAAGGACCTACACCCTCGATGGCGACCCGGCAAAGGCCGAGGCGCAGCTGCTCGATGCACAGAAGACGATCGTGCAGCTGCTCGGCGCCGACCATACGCGCAACCTGATGGTGCTCAGCGATCTGTTCGACATCGCCGTCCGTCGTGCCGACTGGCCGAAGGCGCTGCAGTACGCCGAGCGCATCCATGCCGGCGCGCTCGCGAAGTTCGGTGCCGATCACAATCTCACCAATGCAACGCTGACGAACTGGGGACAGGTTCTCTACGAGAGCGACAACGCGCGCGATGCCGAGCGCCGGCTGCGGCCTGCGTACCAGAAACTCGCGGCGCAGCTCGGCAAACAGAATCCACAGACCCAGGTTGCCGGCTTCTGGCTGGCCGCGGCAGTCGCCGAACTCGGCCAGCTGGACGACGCGTCCGCCACGCTCGATTCCCTCGACAGTGCGGCGCTCGAAGCCGCAGGTGCCGACGGACTGTGGAAATTCAGGCTGGATGCTCTGCGCGGATTGCTGCTCAGCAGGCGTGGCCGGCGCGATGCCGCTGCGCCACTGCTGCGATCCGCGGTCGACGGCCTGCAACGGGCTTCGATGACCGACTCGCTGGTCTACGCAAACGCCCATCGAGCGCTGCTGGCCGAAGGCGGCAGGGATCGCGCGGCGCCGCATTCGGGCGCCACGCGATGAATACATCGAGGACAGCTGCGGCAGCGGGATCGCCACGCTGAACCCGGCGCGTGCCGCCGTGGCCGCCGAAGCCGTGGCAACCCGCGCCGAAGCGCGGCATCACATCGCCGCAATCAACCGATCGCCGAACTCCGAGCACTTCACTTCGGTCGCGCCTTCCATTAGGCGGGCGAAGTCGTAGGTCACGAATTTCGCGCCGATCGCCTTGTCCATCGCGGCGATGATCGCGTCGGCGGCTTCGGTCCAGCCCATGTAGCGCAGCATCATTTCGCCGGAGAGGATCTCCGAACCCGGATTGACCTTGTCGAGACCGGCGTATTTCGGCGCGGTGCCGTGGGTCGCCTCGAACACGGCGTGGCCGGTCACGTAGTTGATGTTGCCGCCCGGCGCGATGCCGATGCCGCCGACCTGCGCGGCGAGCGCGTCGGACAGATAATCGCCGTTGAGATTCAGCGTGGCGACGACGTCGTATTCGGCCGGTCGCAGCAGGATCTGCTGCAGGAACGCATCGGCGATCGCGTCCTTGACCACGATGTCCTTGCCGGTCTTCGGGTTCTTGAACGAACACCACGGGCCGCCGTCGATTTCGGTCGCGCCGAATTCCTTCTGCGCCAGCGCATAGCCCCAATCGCGGAACGCGCCCTCGGTGAACTTCATGATGTTGCCCTTGTGCACCAGGGTCACCGACTTGCTGTCGTTGTCGACGGCGTACTTCAGTGCCGCGCGCACGAGACGTTCGGTGCCGTCCTTCGAGACCGGCTTGATGCCGAAGCCCGAGGTCTCCGGGAAACGCACCTTCTTGTAGCGGTCGGGGAAGTTTTCCTTCAGCAGCGCGGCGAACTTCTTCGCATCGTCGGTGCCTTCCTGGAATTCGATGCCGGCGTAGATGTCCTCGGTGTTCTCGCGGTAGATCGTCATGTCGACCTTGGACGGATCCTTCACCGGCGAGGGCACGCCCTTGAACCAGCGCACCGGACGCACGCAGGCGTACAGGTCGAGCATCTGGCGCAGCGCCACGTTGAGCGAGCGGATGCCGCCGCCGACCGGCGTGGTCAGCGGACCCTTGATCGAGACGAGGTAGTCGCGGCAGGCCGTCACGGTGGCGTCGGGCAGCCAGTTGCCGGTCTGGTTGAACGCTTTCTCGCCGGCCAGGACTTCCATCCAGTGGATCTTGCGCTGGCCGCCGTAGGACTTGGCGACCGCAGCGTCGAGCACGCGCACGCTGGCGCGCCAGATGTCCGGACCGGTGCCGTCGCCCTCGATGAAGGGGATGACCGGGTTGTGCGGCACGGCGAGGACGCCGTTTGCAATGGTGATCTTGGCGCCGCCCGGCGGCGGCGTAAGTGCGGATTCCGTCATTGATTTCTCCAGGGTATGCGGGCCGCGCGGGCGGTCGCCCGGGTCGCGGCAGAGCAGTCGCCCATTGTCGCGCGTTCGCGTCGATCAATGAAGCGGGCGGCTTGCGCCGGCGCCGTCCGCCCGCTTCGCTGCAGCGCGGCATCCGCGCATGCGTGCCGCGTGATAGTTTGTGGAAAAGTGAACTACGACACGGTTGCGCGGTGCTCCCCGGGAGTCCCGCCGCGCTTCCGCACCATCCAGAGAGAGTTCCATGCGTATCGGCATCGTCGTCGACGCGGCCTGCGATCTACCGGCCGGGTTCCTCCAACAGCAACGCATCACCGTGCTGCCGTTCACGCTGCGGCTCGACGAGGACGTGCTCGTCGACGATCGCGACCCGGCGACGATGCAACGCTATCTGGCCGAGAATCTCGGCGCGCGCGGGCATTCCGCCGAGACCGAACCGTACAGCGTCGAGCAGATCCGCGACCTGTTCCTCGGCCGCCTCGTGCTCGACTACGACTGCGTGTTCTGCCTGACGATCACCGCGACGCGCAGCCCGACGCATGCGCGCGCAAGCCAGGCGAGCTTCGCGATCCTGAAGGACTACCGCCCGATCCGCCGCGATGCGAACGTGCCCGGCCCGTTCCTGATGCGCGTGATCGACACCGAGAACCTGTTCGCCGCCGAGGGCGTCGCCGCGGTCGAGGCGGTGCGCCTGCGCGCGGCCGGCGAAAGCCCCGGGCGGATCCGCGAGCGCCTCGAACTGATCGCGCGCAACACCTACGGCTACATGCTGCCGCGCGACCTCTACTATCTGCGCGCCCGCGCGCAGAAGAAGGGCGACCGCAGCGTCGGCTGGCTGACCGCCACGCTCGGCACCGCGCTCGACATCAAGCCGCTGTTGCGCGGCTATCGCGGCACTACCGGGCCGGTCGGCAAGGTGCGCGGTTTCGAGCACGGCGCGCAGACGCTGTTCGATCACGTTGGCACGCGCGTGCGCGCGGGCCTGCTGACGCCGACGCTGTGCGTGAGCTATGGCGGCGACCTTGCCGAACTCGCCGCGCTGCCGGGCTACGAGGCGTTGAAAGCGCTCTGCCGCGAGCACGCGGTCGATGTCTTCGAAAGTCCGATGAGCATGACCGGCATGATCAACGTCGGCACCGGCGCGGTGACCCTGGGATTTGCCGCGGACGAATACGAAGCCACGTTCTGAGCCGGCTGCCGTCGCGGTGATTCACTGCAGTTCGATCAGGGCGGATCCTTCCCGAGGCTGCTAGTGGCAACCCTCGAGCGCGTACATCAAACGCATGTCCTGCGTGATGAACGGTGCCTTGTTGAATTGCTCGCGCAGGCTCTTGCAGCTTTCTTCTTTCTTCCTGGCCTGCTGCGCCTGAAACGCAGGATCTGCTTCCTGCTTCGCGCGCTCCAGCTGCCGCGCCGTGTCTGCCTGTGCCTGCAGACGCCTTTCCTCGTCCATCTGCGCGATGTGCGCGCGCGTGTCCGCCGCTTCCCTGGCGCGCCGGTTCTCCTCGGCGACGCGCGCCGCTTCGCGCTGGCGTGCCTCGCCGGCGGCATATTCGTTGAACTGGCCGGTCGCAGCGGCAGCCGAATCCGAAGCAAACCGGTTGAGATCGTCGAGCAGGCGCAACACCGCGGCATGCGCGATCTCGGGGCGCAATGTGGACTGGGCGAACGGCGCGCACGTCTTGTCGAATGCTCGCAGCCAGTCGGCGAGCTGCTGTTTCGCCGCGGCGGCCGTCGCTGCCATCGACGTATCGCCGGCCTGGCTCCTGGCCGTGGCGGCGTGGTACTCGACGAGGTTGTTGATCGGCGTACTGAGTGCGTTGGCTTGCGCCAGGCACTGACTCGCGTCGGCAAACGCGGCAGTACCGACGTCCTTGTAGTCGTAGCCTTGGTAGTCGGCATTCGTGCCGTACGCCGATTGCATCACCTGATTGAAATAGCGCTGCGGGGATGCCGCCTGCGCGCCTTCGTCCGAGGCCGCCAGCGTGTGATAGGGGTCGACATAGGTGAAATGGCCGGCTTTGACCGCGAACAGATCACCGATGCGCTGTTGCAGCTGCGCGAGACCCGGGGGATCGGGCGTCGCCTGCGCTGGGCGCGCGCTGCGCAATTCGTGCAGATCGAGCGACGCGTTGGAATGGCTTGACGGTCGCGCAGCCTCCAGGCGGTGATCCGGCGCTTCGGCTGGAACGGCTTCGACGGGAACGCTGTCGAGTTGGCCGAGCCGGGCGCTCAGCGATGCCTGCAGGCACGCGCGATCGGCGCTGCAGTCGCGAGAACGATCCTGGATCCAGCGCAATTGCGTGGCGCGCAGGGCTGCCGCCTCGCCGGGGTTCGAACGCTGCATCGTTCGCCGATAGATGACGCCGAGCTGCGCATCGAGTGCGCTCAGCGCGGGGTCGGCACAGATCGCCTTCTCGTCCGGCGTGCGCGCCTTCGTGCAATCGAAGGACGGCGCGCCGGCAGCGACCGACGCGGCCCGCAGGGCGAGCACGCTCGCGGCGAGGACCAGCGCAGTCATGCGGTGGGCGGCGCGCACGCGCGACCGGCCGGGGCCACGATCTGTCCTGAAGGATGCGAAGTACGGCGCAGCGGGCATGGGAGGTCGTCCTTGCAGGAGGTCAGGGTTAGCAAGATGCATGCCTGCTCCGCCGTCTTGATCCTGCCCAGGCCCCGACCGGAATGTCCCCTGCGAAACGCGAACGGGCGCGGATTTCTCCGCGCCCGTTCCACTCAATCGCACGTAAAAGCCGCGCTTATTTGACGCTGAAATCCTTCGTGGCGGCCGACTTGTCGTCGAGCGAAATCTCGACCTTGTAGTTGCCGGCCGGCCAGCCGTCGGGCTTGCTGATATGGAACGCCGTCACGGCGGCGCCCGTCGGGACGATCGTCTGGCTGGATTCGTTGACCGTCTGGCCATCCTGATAGGTCCACTTCGCGGTCAGCTTGGCGCTCGGCGCGGTGCCGGTCGTCGACACGGCCGCATAGATGGTGTCCTTCGCCGCGAACGCGGTGGTCGGCGTGGTGACCTTCTGGGTGGTCGCATCCACGGCGCTGCCGAGATCGACCGAAGCGACGGCGACCGGAGCCGGCGCGGGCGCCGGGGGCGGCGCGACGGGCGCCGGGGCTGGAGCAGGCGTCGCAACCGGCGGCGGCGGCGCGGGTTCTTCCTTCTTGCCGCAGGCGCTCAGTGCGAGCGCCCCGGCCAGGGCGACGATCAGAGAGACTTGCTGGCTGCGTTGGATCTTCATCGTCGTAACCTCCGGTTAGGCCTTGGAACCCGCATCCGCGGGAAGCTTGAGAATCTGACCCGGCTGGATCAGATCGGGATTGTCGAGCTGGTCGCGATTCGCCTCGAAAATGTCGCGCCAGCGATTCGCGTTGCCATAGAGCTTCTTCGCGATCTTCGACAGGCTGTCGCCTTTCGCGACCGTGTACGTCGTAGCGGCGGCTACGGCCGCGGTCGACTCGACGCCCGCCTGCACATTGCTGAAATCCGCCTTCGGCGGCGGTGGCGCGGTCGTCTCGACGCCGCTCTGCACGTTCGAGAAATTCGGTTTGTTCGGGTCGTTCCCCATCGTCCGGTCTCCTCCGTTACGAAAACGCACATTACACCCGTCGGCGCTTAACCGCGACTTAGCGCAGCCTCGTCGTAAACCGTTACAAATCGCATCGTGACCCGCACGAGGCGGCGTCCTGTTGTAGAGCGCTTTTGCTGCAGCGCGAGGCCGGCAGCGCCGAGCTCGATTCCTATTGCCGCGCGCCGCGCGGATTCGGTGTTGCGCCCGGCTCGGTGCTGCGCCACGGATTGATGTCGAGGCCGCCGCGGCGCGTGTAGCGTGCATGCACCTGCAGCCTCGTCGGCGCGCAGCGGTGCATCAGGTCGATGAAGATGCGCTCGACGCAGTGCTCGTGAAAGCCGGCGTGCTCGCGGAACGAGACCAGATAGCGCAGCAGGCCGGCACGATCGATGCGCGGCCCGGCGTAGCGGACCTGCACGCTGGCCCAGTCCGGCTGGCCGGTCACCGGGCAGTTCGACTTCAGCAGCTGCGACACCAGCGTCTCTTCGACGACAGCGGCATCGGCGGCGACCTGCAGGTAGGCCGCGCGCGGCGGACCGTAGTCGTCGATCGCGATGGGTAGATCGTCGATCGACTCGCCGTCGAGCTCGTGGATGGTCGCCTGCGCGAACCGGGCCGCCGGCGTCACCGCGACGGCGACCGCGGCACCGGCCGCTACCGTCAGATCACGCGTGAGCCGGGTGCGCAATGCATCGATGTCCTCGATGCGTTCCTGGTTGTAGCTGTTGAGGTACAGCTTGAACGACTTCGATTCGATGAGGTTCGGCGACTCCACCGGCACGCGGATTTCGGCCAGCGCGACGCGCGGTTTGCCGAGCGCATCGAGCCATGAGAGTTCATAGGCATTCCAGATGTCGACGCCATGGAACGGCAGGCCGCCCTCGATGCCGAGTTCGGCGCGACTGGGCGCACGCGCGATCGGGAACAGCAGATTGGCGTCGTAGTGGCTCGGGTAAGGCGTGCTCCGGCCGAGCAGGGAATCGTGAGGGGCGTTCATGGCGGCGACATTGTAAGGGCGTGCGTCGCTGTCGACGCGACCGCCCTGCAGCGACGACGAACGCGGATGGCGTGCCGCCGTCGCCGCCCTGGCGCAGGCTCAGTGCTGCGCCACCGCTTCGCCGAAGGCGTCGTCGCGCTTGGCTGCGCCTTCGACGTGATGATCGGCCGCGAGCAGCATGTAGAACGCCGGCACCACGAACAAGGTGAACAGCGTGCCGATCGACAGGCCGGTCGAAATCACCAGGCCCATCGCGAAGCGGCCCGCCGCGCCGGCACCCGAGGCGATCACCAGCGGCAGCACGCCGAGCACCATCGCCGCGGTCGTCATCAGGATCGGGCGCAGACGCACGCCGGCCGCGTGTTCGATCGCGTCGCGCTTGCTCATGCCGGCGCGCTGCGACTCGTTGGCGAACTGCACGATCAGGATGCCGTGCTTGGAGATCAAACCCATCAAGGTGACCAGGCCGACCTGCGTATAGATGTTCAAGCTGGAAATCAGGTTGACGAAGATCAGCGCGCCGAACAGCGCCAGCGGCACCGACACCAGGATCACGATCGGATCGCGCAGGGAATTGAACTGCGCGGCAAGGGCCAGGAACACGATGATGATCGCGAACAGCAGGGTCGTGCCGAAGCCGCCGGATTCCTGCACGAACTGGCGCGACTGGCCGGAGTAGTCGATCGCGTAGCCGGTCGGTGCGACTTCGTGCAAGGCATCGCGCAGGAACTGCAGCGCCTCGCCCTGCGACATGCCGCTGGCGCCGGAGATCGTCGCCGAGTTCAGCTGCTGGAAACGGTTGATCGACTGCGGCACCACCTCGTTCCTGAGCTTGGCCACCGTCGCCGCCGAAATCACCGAGCCGTCCGGCGCGCGGATGTAGTAGTCGAGCACCTGGCTCGGATTCAGGCGATCGACCTGCTGCACCTGCGGGATCACCTTGTAGGAGCGTCCGGCGATCGAGAAATAGTTGACGTAGCCGCCGCCCAGCGCGGCGCCGAGCGCGCTGCCGACATCCTGCTGGGTCAGCCCGAGCGTCGAAATCAGATCGCGGTCGACGACCACGGTGCTCTGCGGCTTGTCGATCTTGAGGTCGGCATCGACGAACCAGAACTTGCCGCTGTCCTGCGCCTTCTTCAGCACCGCCTGCACGACGTCGTCGAGGTTCTGGAACGGCTCGGTCGTATTGACGACGATCTGGATCGGCGCGCCCTGCGCGCCCGGCAGCGGCGGCAGCTGGAACGCGAAGATCTGGCCGCCCGCCACCGTCGACCATTTTTCCTGCAGTTCCTGCTGCAGCACGTGCGCGCTCTTGCTGCGCTCTTCCCACGGCTTGAAATTCATGCCGCCGAAACCGGTGCCCGGCGGCGTGATCTGGAACATCATTTCGTATTCCGGCAGCGCCTTGCCGATCTCGAACATCTGCTGCGAATAGCCGGACATCTGCTGCGCCGTCGCGTTCGGCGCGCCCTTGAGCTGGTAGAAGACGAAACCCTGGTCCTCTTCCGGCGCGAGTTCCGATTGCGCGGTCATGCCAAGCAGGAGGGTCGCGCCGAACAGCAGCGCGCCCATCACCACGATCACGCTCCAGGTCGTCAGCGTGCCGTGCAGCACGCGCTGATAGGCGTGGCGCACGCGCTCGAACTGGCGGTCGATGAACTGCACGAAGCGGCCGCTTTCCTGCTCGCTGCTGAAAAAACGCGAGCACATCATCGGCGACAGGGTCAGCGCGACGATCGCCGACACGGTGACCGCGCCGGCCAGCGTGAATGCGAACTCGGTGAACAGCGCACCGGTCAGGCCCTTCTGGAAACCGATCGGCACGTACACGGCAACCAGCACCGCGGTCATCGCGAGGATCGGCCCGCCGAGTTCGCGTGCGGCGAGCAGGGACGCCTCGAACGGCGACTTGCCCTCCTCCTTCATGTGGCGATCGACGTTCTCGACGACGATGATCGCGTCGTCGACGACCAAGCCGATCGCCAGCACCAGCGCGAGCAGGGTCAGCAGGTTCATCGAGTAGCCGAACGCGAGCATCACGAAGAAGGTGCCGATCAGCGACAGCGGCATCGCGACGACCGGGATGATCACCGCGCGCAGGCTGCCGAGGAACAGGAAGATCACCACGGTGACGATCAGCAGCGCCTCGATCAGGGTCTTGACCACTTCGCGGATCGAGGCGGTGATGAACTTCGTGCTGTCGTAGACGATCTCGCCGGAGAGGCCGCTCGGCAACTGCGACTGGATGTCCGGCATCGCCGCGCGTACGCGTCCGACGACATCGAGGATGTTCGCTTCCGGTGCCACCTTGATGCCGATGAACACCGCGAGCTTGCCGCTGAAGGAGACGTTGGCGTCGTAGTCTTCCGCGCCGAGCACGACGGTGGCGACATCCTCGAGGCGCACGATCGCGCCGTCTTTCTGCTTGATCGCGAGCTGCTTGAATTCGTCGACCGAATGCAGGTCGGTGCCGGCCGTCAGGTCGACGCTGACCATCTGGCCCTTGGTCGTGCCGACCGCGGCCAGATAGTTGTTGGTCGACAGCGCCTGATACACGTCGCTCGCGGTGATGCCGTGCGCGGCGAGCCGCGCCGGATCCAGCCATGCGCGCAGTGCGAACTGGCGGCCGCCGAGGATCTCCGCGGTCTGCACGCCCTCGACCGAGTCGAGCTTCGGCTTGACCACGCGCACTAGGTAGTCGGTGATGCTGTTGGACGGCAGCACATCGCTGCGGTAGCCCATGTACATCGCGTCGAGCGAATCGCCGACCTGCACGTTCAGCACCGGCTGCTGCGCCTGCGGCGGCAGCTGGTTGCGCACCGAGCTCACCTGGGTCTGGATCTGCGTCAGCGCGCGATTGGCATCGTAGTTGAGGCGCAGCGTCGCGGTGATCGTCGAGACGCCGCTGACACTGCTCGAGGACAGGTAGTCGATGCCCTGCGCCTGCGCGATCGCCTGCTCCAGTGGCTGCGTGATGAAACCGGCGATCGTCTGCGCGTCGGCGCCGTAGTACGCGGTGGTCACGGTCACCACCGCGTTCTCGGTCTTCGGATACTGGCGCACCGAAAGATCGCTCAGCGCACGCAGGCCGAGCACCAGGATCAGCGCGCTGACGACGATCGCGAGGACGGGTTTCTTGATGAAGAGATCGGTGAAGTTCATGGTGCGTCCCTCAGTGCCTCGGGCGACCGGCAACGCATTGCCGCTGCATGCAACGACGACGCTCCGCTCCCTGCCAGGGGAGCGCCTGGCGACCGCAGTCCCGCTGCCGTTTCTGCCGTTTCTGCCGGTTCACGCGGTCAATGCTCTTGCGGCGTCGGGTTCGGGTTGTTGGTCGGCTGCACGCTGTTGTCGATCGTCACCGCCGCGCCGTTCTTCAGCTTGACCTGGCCGCTGGTGACGACTTCGACGCCCTCGTCGATGCCCTTGGCAATCGCGACCTGATCGCCGCGCGTGCCGGCGGTCGTGACGAACGCCTGCTGCACGACCAGCGCATCGGCCGGCACAGCGCCGCCGGCCGCCTTGTCCTTGGCCGCATCCTTCGCCGGCGCCGGCGCTTTCGGATCCGCGTTCTTCGCCGCCGCGTCGGCCTGCGCCTTGTCGACGTCGCTCTTCTTCTTGACGATGTAGACCGTCTCGCCGTACGGGTTGTAGACGACGGCGGTCTGCGGCAGCGTCAACTGGCGTTTCTTTTCGCCGATGTCGACACGCACGTTGGCGAACATGCCCGGCGTCAGCAGGCGCTCCGGATTCGGCACGCTCGCCTCGATCTGCACGTTGCGCGTGTCGCCGTCGATCTTCGGGCTGATCGCGCTGATACGTCCCTCGAACGCCTTGCCGTCGAAGGCATCGAGCGTGAGCGCCACGGCCTGACCGACACGCAGGTCGCTCAGATTGCGCTGCGGCAGGTGGAAATCGATGAATACCGGATCGAGCTGCTGCACGGTCACGAGCGCCATGCCGGCATTGATATAGGTACCCGGGTTGACCGTGACGATGCCGACACGGCCCGCGAATGGGGCACGCAGCTGCTTGCGCGTGACATTCACCTGCTGCTGCTGCACCGCGGCCTGCTTCGCCTTCAAATCCGCGCTGGCCGTGTCGTAGTCGGCCTTGCTGATCGCCTGCGCGGCCAGCTGCTGCCTGGCGCGTCCGAAGGTGACTTCGGCCAGCGCGGCCGCTGCTTCGAGCTGGTGCAGCTGCGCCACGTCTTCGCTGTCGCGCAGCTGCACGAGCACCTGGCCCTGCTTGACCTCGTCGCCCGACTTCAGGTTCACCTCGGTGACCAGACCAGCCAGATCGAACGCGAGATCGGCGCCGCGCACCGCACGCAAGGTGCCGACTGCGCCGAACGAGGGCTGCCATTCCTGATAGGCCGTCTTCGCCGTGCTGACCACCGCCGGCGGCGGCGGCTTCATGCCGGCGATCATCTTCATCACCAGCATCACCTTGATGCCGGCAATGATGCCGATCAGGAGCAGCACCAGGCCGATCATGATCAGCATGCGCTTCCAGGTCTTCGGTTTCTTCTCGACGCGCGTCTGCATTCGAAGGTTCTCCTAGCGCGATTCGGTAAGGGGTGTCGTTGCGGCGGCGGCGTGCGTGTCCTGCTGCCAGCCGCCGCCAAGCGCCGCGTACAGCGCCGCCGTGTCGGAAAGCCGTGCGGCGCGCGCTTCGATCAGGCCGATGCGCGTCTGCTGGTACTGGCGCGTCGCATCGAGCACCTGCAGATAGCTGGTCGAGCCGCCGTTGTACTGGGTGCGCACGAGATCGAGGCTGCTGCTGGCGGAACGCTCCGCCTCGGCCTGCGCCTGCAGGTTCTCGGCATCGAGTTCGAGTGCGCGCAGCGCATCGGCCACGTTCTGGAACGCGCCGAGTACCACGCTCTGGTAGTCCGCCGCCGCCTTGTCGAGCCCGGCTTCGGCGGCGCGCTGCTGCGCGCGCAGCGTGCCGCCGTGGAACAGCGGCTGCAGCAGGCCGGCGCCGAGGCTCCACGCCTTGGTGCCGCCGCCGAACAGATCCCCGGCGTGCAGCGCCTGCGAACCGAGGCTCGCGCTCAGCGTGATCTGCGGCAACAGATTGGCCGTGGCGATGCCGACGGCCGCCGTGGCCTGATGCCATTGCGCTTCGGCCGCGCGGATGTCGGGTCGCTGCTGCACCAGCGCGGAGGGCAGGCTGACCGGCACGTCCGGCGGCAGGGTCAAGGTGTCGAGCCCGATGTCGGCCAGTTCCTGCTCGGACGGGAAGTGCCCGAGATAGACGGCCAGTTGCGTCTGCGTCTGTGCCAGCTGCTGGCGCAACGCGGGCAATTGCGCGCGCGCGGTCGCCACCTGCGTGCGGATCGCCAGCACGTCGGCAAGCGATTTCGCGCCGATCTCGTGCTGGCGTTCGGCCATGCCGAGCTGTTCGGCGTAGACGCGCACGACCTCGTCGATCGCCGCGATCTGGCCGCGCAGCGAGGCTTCGCGAAAACTCGCGGTCGTCACGTTCGCGGCCAGGCTGAGATAGGTGCCCTGCAGCTGATACTGCTGCACATCGACCAGGGCCGACTGCGCCTCGATGCCGCGACGCACGCCGCCGGACAGGTCGAGCGTATAGCCGACATCGACGCCGGCGTTGTAGACGGTGAATACCGACGACGCCGAGCCTCCTTCGCCGGCGATCGCGCCGAGGCCGTTCGCATTGCCGTGCGTCGCGCCGAGCTTCGCATCGACGCTCGGCAACAGCGCGCCGCGCGCGGCATTCGCATTTTCCTGCGCCTGACGCAGGGCCGCCTGGGCCGAGGCGATGGTCGGGCTGTGCGCCAGCGCGCGTTCGACGCGGCGGTCGAGTTCGGCGCTGGCGAACGTCGTCCACCAGCGCGCCGGCACGTCGGCGCCTTCGAGGAAGCGCTGCGCATCGCCGGTCGGCGCATCCGTCGCAACGGTGGCTTTCGGCAGCGCATCGGCGCGATAGCCCTCGACCGCCGGCGCCGGGGGTGCGCGGAAATCCGGCCCGGCCGCGCACGCGGCGAGCAGCAGGAAACACACCGGCGCGATCGCCCGCGTCAGTGTCGGTGAATGTCTTGGCACAGCTCCAGCCCCAGTGCGGTAACGCGTGTGACCTGATCGACCGGTCATGCAGCGGCTTCCTTGAATTTCGACCCAGCCACGCGATCGTAGCCCCCGCGCGGGGCTGTCGCATGAACCAAACGTCATGGCTGCCACGGATTCCGCTCTGAGCGCAGCGGTCCGCCCCGCTGCGGATGGCATCGCAATCACGGCTGTCCCGCAATGCGCATATGCGATTCCGGACACTTCGACGCAGCGGAACAACGCGCGCTCACACCCCGTCAACGCGAATCTGCATAGTGCGCGCGCAACCCCGGCAACGTGATCACGCGCGATGATCGCGCGCGAGATAGTCCTCGCTCTGCATCTCGATCAGACGCGATTCGGTGCGCGAGAACTCGGCGCGCAGCCGCTCGCCGTCGTACAGCTCGACGATCGGCGCGGCCGCGGACAGCACCAGGTTCACGCCGCGGTCGTAGACCTCGTCGACGAGTTCGATGAAGCGGCGCGCGGCATCGTCGGTCTGCGGCGTGAATTCGGGAACGTTGGAGACCAGGATCGTGTGATAGGCCTTCGCCAGCTCGATATAGTCGGCCACCGCGCGCGGGCCTTCGCAGAGCGCATCGAAGGTGAACCAGATCGCGCCGTCGGCTTCGCGATGCACGGCGATCTCGCGCTCGTTCAAGGTCATCGAGAAGTCGCGCCGCAATTCGCCGCGGGCGACCCGATTGAACGCGGCGAGCATCGCGCGCTCGGCGTTCGCACCGGGCGGCGTGTAGTACACCGGCGCCTGTTTCAGCGCGCGCAGGCGCCAGTCCTGCGCGGAAACCAGCTCGACGATGTCGCACTGCTGCTCGATCAACGCGATCGCCGGCAGAAAACGTTCGCGCTGCAGGCCGCCCTGGTACAGATCCGGCGGCGCCGTGTTCGAGGTGGTGACCAGCACGACGCCGCGCTCGAACAGGGCGCGCAGCAGATTGCCCAGAATCATCGCATCGCCGATATCGCCGACGAAGAATTCATCGAGCACGAGCAGGCGCACCTCGCCGGCGATGCGCGCGGCGACGTCGACCAGCGGATCGCTGCGTCCTTCGAGCGAGCGCAGTTGCGCATGCACGTCCTGCATGAAGCGATGGAAGTGCACGCGCCGCTTCGCCGCGAGCGGGGCGGCCTCGAAGAACAGGTCGCACAGGAACGTCTTGCCGCGGCCGACGCGGCCCCACAGGTAGATGCCGCGCGGCGCATCGACAGCGCGTCCGCGCAGGCGCTGCCACAGCGTGGGCGCGCGCGCTTGCGCCAGTTCCAGCCAGAGCCGGTCGAAGGCAGCGAGCGCACCCGCCTGCGCCGGATCGTCCTGCCATTCGCCGGCAGCGACACCGGCGCGGTAGCGTGCGCTCGGCGCCGCTGCGTGCGCCGCTTCCGCATTCGTCGCACTCATGCGGCGCGTGGCGGCAGGTTGCCGGCGACCGCCTCCTTCACGAGGCTGCGCAGTTCGATCAGGCGCCGGTGGAAGAAGTGGCTGGTGTCGGGCATGCGCACCAGCGTCGGCGGCGGCTGCAGCGTCGCCGCCCAGGCGAACACCGCGGCGGGATCGACCACTTCGTCGGCCTCGCCCTGCACGATCAGCCAGGGACAGGCCGGCGCCGCGATGCCGCTGAAATCCTGGCGCCCGACCGGCGGTGCGACCAGGATCAGCTGCGCCGGCTGCAGGCGCCCGGCGGCGCGCAGGACGACATAGCTGCCGAACGAAAAGCCGGCCAGCCACAGCGTGGCGCCGGGCCGCTGCGCGCGCGCCCAGGCGGCGATGGCGACCAGATCGTCGCTCTCGCCGTTGCCGGAATCGTGCACGCCTTCGGACTGGCCGACGCCGCGAAAGTTGAAGCGCACCGTGGCGAGGCCGAGATCGAGCAGGCTGCGTTCGAGCGTGGTGACGACCTTGTTCGTCATCGTGCCGCCCTGCAGCGGATGCGGGTGGCAGATGATGGCGACGCCGGCGCGCGCGCTGTCCGCTTCCGGCGGCGAGCAGGCGAGTTCGAGGGCGCCGGCGGAACCAGGCAGCAGCAACGGGGCGGCGGTGAGCGGAAAGGCCGGCAGCGCCGTCGGGGAAGCGGAGGCATTCATCCGCTCATGATACCGTGGCCGCGTGTCGATCCCTGCCGCTCGCCGCCGTTGAACCATCTCGCCCACGCCTTGCTGGCCGCGCCCGACGACGACGCGATGCTCGGCAGCCTGATCGCCGATTTCCTGCGCGGTGCGATCGATCCGGCGATGGCGCGCGGCGTGCGCATCGGAGTCGCGCTGCATCGCGCGGTCGACGTCTACACCGACGCGCATCCCGAGGTCGTCGCCGCGCGCGCACGTTTCGAGCCGCCCTATCGGCGCTATGCCGGCATCCTGCTCGACATGTGGTTCGATCATCTGCTTGCACGCAATTGGCTGCGCTACGGCGACGGTTCGCTGCACGCGTTCTCGCAGCAGGTGCAGGCGCTGCTGCGGCGGCGCAGTGCCGAGGTGCCGCCCCGCATGCACGGGTTCGTCGGCTACCTGCAGGCGCACGACCTGCCCGAGCGCTATCGCGAGCGTGCCGCGATGGCCGATGCGTTGCGCGGCCTGTCGACGCGGCTGTCGCGCGCCAATCCGCTGGCCGAATCGCTGCCTGTGCTGGAAGCGCTGGCCGCGCCGCTGGAGGAGCATTTCGCGGCGTTCTTTCCCGACCTCGTCGCGCACGCGGCGGCCGAACGCGAACGCCTGGCCGCGACGTTGCCGCACTGATCCGCAGCGGAATGACTCGCGCCTGGCGCAAAAAAAACGCCGCCTCGAGAGCGGCGTCTTGTGCGGAGCGAGCGTGCGCTGCGCGTTATTTCACCTGGCTCAGGATGAACTCGACGGTCGCCTTGATCTGCGCGTCGTTCAAGGCCGGGTTGCCGCCCTTGGCCGGCATGATGCCGCTCTTGCCGGTATAGCCTTCGGTGGCGTGCTTGATCAGCGTGTCTTCGCCCTCGGCCACGCGCGGCGCCCAGGCGCTCTTGTCGGTGACCTTCGGTGCGCCGCCGGCGCCGGTGTCGTGGCAGCTGTGGCAGAGGTTGCCGTAGATGGTCTTGCCGTCGGTGGTGCCGCCATAGGCGACCTGCGCGGCAGCGGCCTTGGTCGCGGCTTCCTGCGCGGCCTGCATCGCGGCGCGACCGGTATCGCCGGCGTATACGCCGCCGACCGGGGCAATGCGCTGCGCCACGATTTTCTCCTGGTCCGGATTCTGCGGCGGCGGATGATCGCCGTAGATATGCGCGGCGAGTATGCCGAGCAGCACCGCGACGAAGGCGAGCAAGCCGATCAGCATCGCGAAGCGCTTCAGGAAGACCGAATCGGTCTGGGTGACGGGATTGCTCACGGAACCACCTCGGCGAAGACGACGGGCGGGCCGAGAGGCCGCGCCGCGCGCAAAAAGTGCGGCGAGTATAACGGCGGCATCCGGGGCGCGGAAGGCGCCGCCGGGCCTCGGCGGCGGCGGCGCGGGCCACTTCGCGGACGCCGGAGGTGCGACGTGTTGACGCAGCCCCGGTCCGGCTGTGCCGACAGCGGCAGCACCGCCGCGACGACGCGGCGGTGCTGCCGCTGCGAACGTCCGCTCAGCCGTCGAAGCCGTCGGCGAAGATGCGATCGGAATCGCTGCCGCCGACGCTGAACTGCACCGGCACCGGCACGACGACGCGCGACAGGTCGTTGCTCTGCACGCACAGCGTCGCGCTGTAGGTGCCGTCGGAAAGTCCGCTCGCGTCGAACGTGACGGTCACCGGCGTCGAGGCGTTCGCCGCGGTGGTCCCGCTCGCGGGCGATACCGACAGCCATGGCACATCGGCCGGGTTCGCGCAGGGGCCTTTCGGCTCGGCGATCGAGAACGCGGTCATTTCCTCGCCGTCGCCGTTGATGCTGCCATTCTGCACCGGCGTAGCCAGGCCCGTCGCCGTATCCAGCGTGTACATCTGGCCCGAGCAGCTGAAGCCGCCGCTGATGCAGCCGGCGTACCAGAGGATGCCGGTGCGCGGATCGAAGTCCATCGCCTGCGCGTTGTTCGCATCGAAGCCGAGCGGACCGATCGCCTGAGCCGCGCCGGTGGTCTTGTCGATCGCCAGCAGTTCGTCGGCGATGATGTCGATACCGTACATGTGCCCGGCGGCGTCGAATGCGAGCGCGACGATCAGCGTATCCGGCAGATCGAACGCATGCGTGAACGTGCCGGTCGCGACGTCGACCGTGTAGATGTGCGAACTCGGCTGGTAGCCCGGCGGCGGATTCACCGCCTGGTTCTCGTCGGCGCTGGCGTACATCGTCGCGGTCGAGGCATCCCACTGCAGCACGCCGATGTCGAAGCCGCCGGTCTGCGTGGTCGGGTCGGCGTTGATCATCGTCAATGCGCCGGTCGTGGTATCGACCGAGACGAAGCCGCTGGTGTACGGATAGGCCGGCGTTCCCTGCGGTCCGACCAGATAGATCTTGCCGAAGTCGTTGTTCGCGAACGCGCCGCCGTCGTAGAAGTTGTCGTCGAGCGAATCGGGACCGCCGATCATCGTCAGGACACTGGCATTCGCGGCGTCCAGCGAATACAGGCTCAGCCACCCCGGCAGCACGCCGAACGCCGGCACCTGGGCCGTGCCGAACGGCGCGGGACGTGCGGCGGCCGCAGAGAAGCCCTTGGCGGTCCGCGGCGCCGCGCGCGCCGACGACGCATGGCTCGGGCCCGCCTTGGGCGCCGGGCGGTACGGCGTCGGCGGAAAGTGTGCGCGCGCACCCGCCGCCGTCGGCGCCTCGTCGAGCGTCCACTGCAGGTCGTGATTGCCGCTGTTGCCGATCGTCAGCGTGGCCGTGGCCTGCGTTCCGGCAGCGGCGCTGGCGTTCAGGGCGCCGGGATTTGCCGCGACGATCGCCGCGCCGACGTCGAGGGTCAGGCTCGATGCCGCCACGTACGAGGCGACGGGCACCGGCGTCCACACGATCGACTGGCCGTCGGCCACCGCCACGCTGTCGTACGAATACTGCGTGTAGATGCTGAGGATCGGATCGAGGAAGCTCTGCGAACCCTGCAGGCCGATCGTCGCCGATACGCCGCCGCTGCAATCGAGATCCCCGGCGCTGCCGTTGCAACTGTAGTCGACATCGGCGTATTCGAACGAGAAGCTGCCGTCGGCCTCGTTGATGATGACTTCGAACGTGGCGCCGTCGGTGTTCTGGGCGACCGGGAAATGTACGCGGTCGGCCCATTCGACGATGAACTGGCGATCCGGCGCCGTACCGTTGGTCTGGTAGTAGACGTCGCCGCTCGACGAGGCGAAATCGTCCCACAGCGGCAGGATGACGCTGCTGCTGTTGTTGAACAGGTCCGGCAGCCCGAAGTTGCCGGAGCCGAGCGTCGTCAGCGGCGCGCCGATGTTGATGCCGCCGTTGTTGCTGATCGAAAGCACGTTCGTCGCGGTGCCGTAGAAGTCGAACGGGAACGGCACGGCGACGTCGGCGCTGGCGTCGTCGGCGAGGCCGAGCGGCGTGCCGGTGGCGGCGATGTCGACGAAACGCGAGGCGCCGCTGTCGTCGTAGGTGTAGTTCGCCTGATGATCCTGCGCCGACCATGTCGCGGTGATGGTGCCGCTGCTGGAGGGACCGGCGACGATCTGGCGGTTGTACCGGGCGCTCGCACCGTCGTCGAGCGGCTGCTGCTGCAGCGAGAACACATTGCCGCCGAGCGTGTCGCTCAGCGTCTGGTAGCTGAGCGCATGGCCGGTGTGATTGGTGACGGTGTAGCAAAGATTCACCGTCTGGCCTTGATTGACGGCGAGCTCCGACGAGGTGCCGCATTGGGCCGGATCGCCGTTGTCGACCGCTGCCGTCAGCGCCAGCGAAAGGCTGCCGCTGCCGCCGCCATCGGTGCCGGCCGTGCCGATGACCTGGAACGCGTAGTCGCGATCGCTGGTCGGCGGATCGAAGCACTCCGCCAGCGCCGTCCAGTCCGCGCATTGCGTACCCTGCGGCTGGCGCCAGACCCCGCTGGCACCATTGCTGTTGACGGAGAGACCCCAATAGACCGGCACGTACTGGCTGACGCCGCCGTCGTATTCGTAGGCGAGCGACACCCAATAGGTGCCGGCGGCGAGCACGCAGGGCTGGTTCAGCGTGATGGCCGTCAATGTCGTCGCAGCGTCGTAGGCGCTCGGCGTGTCGGTCGATCCGAGCGAGGTGCAGACCGCATTCGCGGCCGGCACACCGCCGTCATCCGCGTAGACATGCACGTCGGCGAGATTGGCGATGTGCTGCACGCCGGAGTCGTCGAAATCGTTGAACGCGAGGAAGTTGAACCCGCTGATGGTCCAGCCTTCGGCGCCGACGACGAAATCGTCCGCGCCGGCCGAATCGAAGGTGCGCAGCGTCACGTCGCTGTACTCGACGACCGGCGCGCCGGTGCCGTCGTAGCCGAGGGTCTGGTCGTAGAGGATGTTGCCGCTGCCGTGCGGCGCGATCGCCATGCCGCCGCGATGGCCGGGCGCGTGGCCGAGTACGTGACCGCCGAACGCACCGCTGGCGTTCGGCGCAACCACCGCGGCGCCTGCGCCGGCCGCGAACGCGGTCAGTGCCGTGGCGAGAAAAACGCTGAACCTGCCTTTCATCAAACCCTCTCCTGTGGAATCGGCCCACGCGCGCTGGCGCCGGCACGAACCCACACTGGATGAGTTTGCCGCGACAACCGTGTGGCAGTGCGAAGACAGGTCGAGTCTGGATCACGCGCGCGAACGCGTTCAAGGCGGCGGAGGCCGACTTCGGTCAAATGACGGAAGTCAGCCATCGCCTTGTTAAGAGTCTTTACGTCTGGACGTCTTTACGTCCCGATTGCGCGGCCAGCCAGCCGGCGTGGAAGCGCGTGCCCGCGCCGAGGCTCTTCATCAGCGCGGTGACGCGCCGCGTGAACGTGCGCGGGGAAATGTCCAGTTCCTGCTCGATCGTCTTGTCGTTGAGGCCGGAGGCGAGCAGCGCCAGCAGCTGGTCCTGCTCCGCGTTCGAATCCTGCACGACCGAAGCGATCTGCAGGCGGCCGGCCTCGTCGAACGCGTACGGCGTCGCCAGGCGCCAGAACATCTCGAACAGTTCATGCAGGGCGAGCAGGAGCGAATGCGAACGCACCAGCAGGCTCGGCCCGGTCGTGTTGTCGAGTGACAGCGGCACCACGCCGACGCGGCGGTCGACCATGATCAGCTTGAACGGCAGGCCGGAGATGACGCGCTTCTCTTCGCCGGCGGCGATCTCCTTGCGCAAGGTGGCGAGCATGCCGGGCACGCGCAGCAGGTTGCGATCGGTCACCGCGCGCGACTTCACGCCACGCGCCAGCGTGTACGCATTCGCCTCCTCGAACGCGCCGGCCGGCGAGATCAGCAGCGGCAGGCGCTCCAGGCAGAGGATCTCGCTGCGCGCGGACTTGATCATCTGCGAGATCGCCGAAACCGACGCCTCCGAACTCAGCACCTCGACCAGGCGATCGTCCGCCGGCTTGCGCGAGATCGACGAGCCGGCGGCTTCGCGCAGATGCGCGATCGCCGAGCGCGCATGATGCAGCTCGCTGCGGCGACGTTCGATCAAGGCTTCGACCGCGATATCCGGCGGCACGGCGAAGTAGCGCCGGATCTTCGCCGGCGTGTGCGTCGTCAGGCCCTTCTCCTTGAGCGACTCCAGCAGGCTGCCGACGCTGCGGCTCGACTCGCGCAGGGTGGTGGCGAGTTCCGCGGCACTGGCTCCGTCGCGCCTGAGCAGGGCGATGTAGATGCGTTCCTCGGGCGGCGTGACGCCGAGCCCGGCAAGGACGCCGGTGTCCTTGCTGATGGCGGTCTTTTTCATGCGTGCAGACGATGCTCGAAAAGGCTGCCGCCAGAGTACCGCCGGCATCTTCCGATGTGGCGGGCGGCGGCGAAGTCGTCGTCGTGCAGGCGCCGCTGCGTCGGTCCGCGATGCATGCGCGGCCTTTACATCCGACGGCCCGACAGAAGACGCCCCGCGCGGCTTGCGCAGGCGCCCGCCCGCAGTACGCTATACTTTCCAACCGGGGTCCGCGGCCGCCGCCAGGCGCAGCCGGCCCCGTTGGAGTGCTCTCGCCACGCGCTCGTAGCTCAGCTGGATAGAGTACCGCCCTCCGAAGGCGGTGGTCGTGGGTTCGAATCCCGCCGAGCGCGCCAACTTCCAAATCGCAGTAGCGGCGGGCAGCGGCGGCCCAATGCGGAGTTGGCGTAGCATTCGTAGCGAAGTTCGGTGCCCGCCGAGCCGCCCAACGGCGGTTTGTGGCGACGAAGCGGCCAAGCGGGCTTCAGTAGTCGAATACGGATATGCGGACATTGCCGGCTGGGGTCCACACCGGAACGAGGCGCCTCCCGTTCACTCTGTTTTGAAGGGCGGGCGGCGCACAACAGGACAGCTTGCGCGCCTCGGCCCCGTCAATCGACCCTGTCGAACCAGACTGAAGTATCGCGCGGCGATGCAGGTGCTCCACTCGGTATGACCTTGGCCCGGCGCAAGCAGAATCGCAGCGTTGGTAAAGGTCTGGGCTGCGTGATCGGTAAACCAGGTGGGCGTGCCTCCGTCAGCCTCGCCTGTGACAAAAAGGGTCGGAACGCTTGAACGAACGGGTTCTCGATAGCGGTCCGGAAGACTGGATGATGGCCAGAACCGGCAGCCCGCCTGCTGCTGACGCACGCGGGAAGCTCCCAAGAAGGTGTCGCGTGTTTCCGTTTCGATCCTGTCGCGATCGATAAAGCGCATGTCCTCGTTGCAGGTAATCGCGAAAAACAGGCCGTAGCTGAGGCTCGATCCTGAGGCGGCCAGAACCCCTTCCGATACGGCACTCCAGTCGCCCTGGTAGGCGCGATGAATTGCCCATGGCAGGATGGCGGCGCTGGATGGCCGATACAGCTTCGCCCGAAACCAGGCTGCAGCCGGCGCAGTTCGCAGCACGATCTCCCGCCTGCCGTCGCCGAGCGTCACTTTCGCCTTTCCTTGATCGAGTTGCCGCATTACAGCGCTGAATTCAGACCGAAGCTGCGGATAGGATTGCCTGCATTGCGGATCCGCCGCGCAATCGTCGAACAGGCGCTCTATCTCCACCTGTGCCGTCTTCGCCATCGTAAGCGGCGCGACGATATCGATCGGGACGACCGATCCGAGATAGGCGGTCCGGACACTCTTCGGATACGCGCGAAGGAATACCTGCGCCGCCCTCGTCCCATACGAGCCAGCGAAAAGGTTTAACCGGCCATAGCCCAGGCGCGTCCGAATCTGCTCCAGATCCCGCGCGAACGGCAAAAACCCATATTTGGTCAGGTCTGCGGTCCGGGCAAGCTCGGCAGTGCACGTCTTGATGGCCCCCGGGGGGAAGGCATCCGCGAGCAGCGGGGCGGGATCGTTGCCGTTCTCAATCGGGCATCTCAACGGTGCGGAAGAGCCCGCGCCGCGCTGGTCGACGAGAACCAGATCCCGATCGTCGAGGACTGGCGCCAACCAGCGCGCGTATATCGAGGCATCTTCGATGGCGCTTTCGCCCGGGCCTCCCATGAGAATGACGATCGGATCCTTTTTCGGCACGGGATTACGCGCCGGGACCACGGCGATGCCGATCGCGATCGTGCGGCCATTAAGTGCCTGCCAATCCTCGGGTACCGTGACCGTGCCGCACCTGGCCGCCCTCTCTACCTCCGGGAGGGCGCATTGTTCGAAACCGACATGCGCCCGCTGGGGCGAAGTGGCCGCCGTAACAGCCATACTGCAGAGGGCAGCGAAGAAGGCTGCGGAGCAGCTGCCGATATTTCCAACCAGCATTGGCGTTTCCTATCGGCAATAGGTCTGATTCGGGATACTTTGGCGGTAAGGTTGGCCGACTGCAAACCCTCTTTCCTCACCATCGGCTTGTCTTCGAATCCTGCGATGGACCAACCGCAATCGGTCTGCGATCCCAGTGTTTGATCGGCGATATTCAGGTCGGGAACTGCCGACGACAGCTTGCCATCGGGGCCTGCCCGGCTGATGGTCGGCCGATCAGTGGACGTCGGACTATCGGCTGCGCCGCAGCACGGCGCGCGTCGGCAGCCGATGCCCAGCAGCGGCTCTGTAATAGAGCAGACGGCGACACATATTCGTTGCGATTATCCGGCGCGAGGCGCCATTCGAGAGCGGCACTTTCGGTTCAACGATGCCGAAGACATGACGTGTCCTGCCGGACACACGATGTCTTCAGTTCCGCGTCGCCTGCCGCCACGCAGCTCGCAAGGATTTCTGCGACTGCCCCGACCGGTCCGTCGCGCGACCTGACAGGAACCTTCACGGCCATCGCCTCTGTCAGCGGATCGCCGGCTATCGCATCGTCGGCCTTCCGGCGCGGCCAAGTGAAAATTCAACGATGCGATGAGCGCGGCGACAAAATGCACGCGGCGACGGACCCGGTCTCTTTCCATCAACAACGCATCCTCATCGAATGCGTTGCTGTGGTCCCCCGCCTGCACATCGTTCGTGCTGCACGTCGCAGAGCAGAGCGATGGCTGCTTGTTGCTTGCTTTATAGATATCTCAACGCCGTCGCAGCGCCCGCGGTGCACCGATCAGCATCAGCAACAGCGTCGTCAACGCGAGCATCCAGCGTGCATCGACCGGTACCGGCGTGATTTCATCCGGTGGGCTGCCGCTGACCTGCGTCCGCACCGTGCTCGAGTTGTTGTCCGGCGTCGGGTCCGGCACGGTCGGCGAGTTCGCGCTCGCCACGTTGACGAGGGTACCGCTGTAGCCGGCCTGCACTGCATAGGTGACCGCGACGCTGGCGCTCGCGCCGCTGGCGAGGGCAGGCAATGCACACGGGAAGCCGCTGGCGCAGGGCGCGGTCGATGAAACGTAGGTCAAGCCGGCCGGCGTCGGATCGGTGAGCACGGCATCCGGCGCCGCGTCCGGTCCGTTGTTGACGACCGCGATCGTGTAGCTGACCGTGTCGCCCGCATTCGCGCTGGCCGGACCGGTCTTGATCACGGCGAGGTCGGCGGAGGCCGTGCCAACGACCGGTGTGTACGTGGCGCTCGCATTGACCGGCGTCTGACCGCCGGCGATGTCGTCGCCGACGCTGCCGTCGTTGTTCTGATCCCAGTACGCAGCGGCGGTATTGGTCACGGCCGCCGGCGTCGAGGTGTACTGCGCCTGGAAACTCACCACGACGTCGTTGGCGGCCAGCGTCGGGTCGGTCACGCCTGGATCGGGCTGGATCAGTGCGTCGGCGACGATGCGGTTGTTGGCGGCATCGAACGCGCAGCCGCTGATCGTCGAGGCGCCGCTCGCCTGGCAGGTGATCTGGCCGCTGACGAAGTTCATGCCCGCCGGCAGCGGATCGCGCAGCTCGACCGGCAGCGCCAGCGCATTCTGGTTGTTGATCAGCACGATCTGCCAGAGCAGCGTGTTCGCGTCGATCGCCGTGACCGATTTCGAGATGAACGGCGGATCGAGCAGGTTCGGCCCCTGCACCAGCGTCGTCACGCTGCTGGTGTTGTTGGCCGGGTTCGGATCGGTCGTGCCGCCCGGTGGCGCCACCGTGCCGGTGTTGCTCAGCGTGGTTGCGCCTGCCGGCGCGATGCCGCTGATCGTGACGATCGCGCTGCCGCCATTCGGCAAGCTGCCGATCGCGCCGCTGACCGTGTTGCCGGTCACCGTCGGCTGCGTGCCGCAGAGCGCGCCGCCGCCTTCGCCGCCGCAGCTCGCGGTCACGCCCGTGATCCCCGCGGGCACGGCGTCGCTGTAGCTTGCGCCGTCTGCCGCATCCGGGCCGCCGTTGCCGATCGCGAGCGTGTAGGTGATCGTGCCGCCGGCTGCGATCGTGGCAGGACCCGTCTTCACGATCGCCAGATCGGCCGACCCGGTGACCGCGACGACGGCGGTGTCGACGCTGCTCGAATTGTTCGCCGGATTCGGATCGTCGACGCCGGCCGGCGGCTGGACACTGGCAGTATTGGTCAGTGTGGCCGGCGCGCCCGGTGCAATGCCGCTGATCGTGAACGTCACACTGCCTCCCGCCGGCAAGGTCGTGATCGTGCTGGTCACGACCGTGCCGGCGACAGCGACCGGGCCGCAGACCGCGCCGCCGCCCGGTGCAGCGCAGCTCGCGCTGACTGCGCCGATGCCGGCGGGAAGCGGATCGCTGAACAAGGCGCCGTCGGCATCGCTCGGGCCGTTGTTCGAGACGACCACGGTGTAGCTGATCGCCCCGGTCGTGCTGACCGTCGCCGGACCCGTCTTGAGCACGACGAGGTCGGCCTCGGGTGCCAGCGGCGTGGTCACCGTCGAGCTGTTGTTGGTCGGATCGGGATCGGTCGTCGTGCTCGTCGTCGTGGCCGTGTTGACCAGCGGACCGGTGTAGTCGGGCGGCAGCGAAAACGTCACCGTCACGATCACGTTCGCCGCCGCAGCGAGGTCGCCGAGCGCGCACGGAAACCCGCCCGTGCATGGCGCCGTCGCCGAGACAAAGGCGAGGCCTGCCGGCGTCGGGTCGTCCAGCGTGGCGGCCGTGGCCGTGCTCGGGCCCTGGTTGGTCACGCTCAGGGTGTAGCTGACGTTGGCACCGGGCGTCGCGCTGGCCGGCCCTGTCTTGACCACGGCGAGGTCCGCGCTGTCATTGCCGAGGATCGGCACCGTCGAGGTGTTGTTGGCCGGATTCGGGTCCGGCTGATCGGAGCCGGTCACCGTCACCGTGTTGGTGAACGCGCCTTCCGTGTTCACCGTCGCCACGATCGTCAGCGTCACCGTCGCGCCCGCCCCCGTCGCGTCGAGACCGCCGATCGTCCACACGCCCGTCGCGTTGTCGTACGTGCCCGCCGACGGCGTGGCACTGACCAGCGTCAGCTGGCCCGGCAAGGTTTCCGTCACTTCGACCGCGGTCGCCGCGTCCGGACCGTTGTTTGTCGTCACGATCGTGAAGGTGATCGTGTCGCCCACCGTCGGGTTTGCATCGTCGACCGTCTTCACCACCTGGATGTCGGCCGACTGGCCGTTGATCGTCACGCCTGCACTGTTGTTGCTCGGGTTCGGATCGAACTGGTTTGACGCGGTCACCGACGCGATGTTGGTGATGTCGCCCGCCTGCATCACGGTTGCCGTGATCGTCAGCGTCACGCTGGCGCCATTCGCGATGTCGCCGATGGTCCAGTCGCCGCTGGGGTCATCGAACGTGCCCTGCGACGGCGTCGCCGAGACGAACACCAGGCCGCTCGGCAGCACATCGCCCAGCACGACGCCGGTTGCGTCGTCCGGACCTGCGTTCGTCGCCGTGATCGTGAAGGTCGCGTTGCTGCCGACGTTCGGCGTCGCGGCGTCGACCGTCTTCAGCACCTGGATATCCGCCGACGGCTGACCGTTCACGCTCGCCGAGGCCGAGTTGTTGCTCGGGTTCGGATCGAGCTGGTCGCCGCCGGTGCGCGTCGCCGTATTGGTCAGCGTGCCGGTGGCGATCACCGTCGCGGTGATCTGCAGCGTCGCACTGGCGCCGTTCGCCAGCGCACCGGCACTCCACAGACCGCTCGCATTGTCGTATGCGCCCTGCGAAGGCGTCGCCGAGACGAACACCAGGCCCGACGGCAGCGCATCGGTGATCTGCACGCCGGTCGCGTCGCTCGGACCGTTGTTGGTCGCCGTGATCGTGAACGTCACCTGCTCGCCCACGTTCGGCGCGCCGTTGTCCACCGTCTTCAGCACGGCAATATCGGCTGCCGGCGTCACCGGCACCACCACGGTGCCGACGCAATGCGTCGCCGCCGGGCAGCTGGGGTCGCCGCCGCCGCTCGCTGTCGCCGCGTTGTTGCCGTTGGCCGCACTCGCGGCGACATCGACGTTCAAGCTCAGCGTGGTGCTCGCGCCCGCCGCCAGCGTGCCGCTGAACGTGCAGTTCAGCGCTGTCGTGCCGGTGCACGACCAGTTGGCGCCGCTGAACGTCGCCAGCGTGATGCCGGCCGGCAAGGTGTCGGTGATCGCAATCGGTGCACTCGTCGGCGTGCCGCCCGAGTTCGTCACGGTAATGGCGTAGCTCGCCGACTGGCCGACCACGAACGGGTTCGGCGTCGCGCTCTTGACGACCGTGAGCTGCGCTCCCTGCGCATCACTGTCGGTCGCGCTGTTGTTGCCCGGTACCGGATCGGTGGTGCCGCCCGGCGCCGTCACCGTCGCCGTATTGACCAGCGTGCCTGTCGCGCTCGCGCTGATCGTGCCGGTCACGGTGAACGTCGCCGTGCCGCCCGCCGGAATCGTCACCGTCGCATTGATACTGCCGCTGCCGCCGGCGGGACCGCTCGCGCCGATCGAATAGGCCACCGTCCACGTGGCGCCGGTGATCGTCGCCGGCAGCGTGTCCGCCACCGTCGCACCGATCGCATCGCTCGGGCCCGCATTGCTGGCGACGATCGTGTAGGTGATCGGGTTGCCCGGCGTATAGGTCGCCGCGCCGTCGGTCTTGCTGATGGCGAGATCGGCGATCGTCGAGACCGGCACGATCACGGTTCCGGTGCAGTGTCCTGCCGCAGGACAGGTGGGGTCGCCACCGCCGCTGGCGGTCGCGCTGTTGTCGGCACGGGTCGTGCCCGGGCTGACCGTGACATCGAGGATCAAGGTCGTGCTCGCTCCCACGGCGAGCGTGCCGGTGAAGGTGCAGCTCAACGCCGGCGGACTGGTGCAGCTCCAGTTGGCACCGGTGGCGGCGACGTAGTTGATGCCGGCCGGCAGGAGATCGGTGAGCGTGATATTGCCGGTGCTCGGGCCGGAGCCGGTGTTCTGCACCACGATCGAATAGCTGCCTGGCTGGCCGACGATGAACTGAGTCGGCGTGGCCGTCTTCGTCACCGTCAGTTGCGGCGCGGGCACGATCGTCTGCGTCGCCGTGTTGTTGGCGAGGTTCGGGTCCTGTTCGTTGCCGGTCACCGTCGCGGTATTGATGATCGGCGCGGTGAAGGGCACCGGCGTCGTCGCATTGATCGTGATGGTCGTACTCGCGCCGGCTGCAAGCGCGCCGCCGCTGCACTGCACGTCGTTGCCGGCAACCGTGCAGCCGGGCGTCGGGGTCGACACGGCGGTGAAACCGGCGGGCACGGCGTCGGCGACGACGAAGCCGGAACTGCCGCTCGCCGCGCTGTTGTTGGTCACCGTCAGCGTCCACGAAATCGCGCTGCCCGCGAGCGCGCTGGCCGGTCCGGTCTTGCTGATCGAAAGATCGACCGGAAGCGCCGGACACACGGTGCCGTCGTTGCCGGACGAGGCCGGGCTATCGAAATCGTCGACCAGGGTCAGCAGCGGGGTGGTCGCCGGATTGCTGATGCCGACCTGATAAGTGTGCCCCGGAATGTTCGAGGCGAAGCCCAGATTGCCGCTGCCGTAGGTCCATGCTGCGCCGTAGATCGTGTCGACCGCGGGCGCGGGAATGACGCTTTGCGCGAAGAGATCGGTCTGACCGTTGCCGAGGTTGATTCGGTACAGTTGCGGCGCGGTGCCGGCCGCAACGCTCTGCAGGCCCCACATGAAGCCGCTCGCGTAGGTCAGGTCGTTCGTGTTCACGCTGCCGGGCTGGTTCGGCACCAGCTTGGTGGCGACGCGGGTGGACAGATCGAGCTTGTACAAAAAGCCCTCGCCGCCGCTGCCGGCACTGAGGCTGGCCATGACCCAGAAGGCGCCGGCGTTGTCGAATGCGCCCGCATTCAATCCGACACCGGTATCCAGTCCGATGAGACCGGCGATGGCGCCGAGGTCGGTCACGTTTCCGCCCGAATCGACCACCAGCAAATGATTCAGCGGATGCAGCGGATCGCCGATGGTCACGCTGACGGCGTAGATGAAATCGTCGGCCGGATTCATCGCAATCGCGTTGTAGCTCCAGCCGGACAACCCGCCGACCGGCGTGAACGTCGCGGCGCCCGATCCTTGCGTCTGCTGGAACAGCTGCGTGGTCGGATTCGCGCTCGAGACGTAGACGACCGGAGCGGCCGCGCAGGTCGACGCGAATGATGACGCGCTGACGAGCAAGGTCGCCGGGGCCGGCGGATTCAAGCCGACCGAAGCGGTGATATTCGACGGGCCGTTGATATAGGTGCCCGCCGTCGATGAGGTGACGTTGACGTTGAACGCGCAGGAAGCAACACCGGCGGCGAGGCTGCCGCCGAACGTGACGACCGTGGAACCTGCCGTGGCACCGCTCTGCGTCGGTGTCGTGCAGGTCGATACGAATCCCGGCGTTGCCGCGACCACCAGGCCCGCCGGCAGCGCATCGGTGAACGAAAATCCGGTCTTCGATGCCAGGTCCGTGGTGTTGGTGACCGTGAAGGTCAGCACCGAGGTCGCGCCGGGTGCGATGACCGGCGGATCGAACGCCTTGTCCAGCTGCGGGGTCGAGTCGAATACCTGGATGTTGTCGAATGCAGCGTCGTTGCCGACGCCGCTGCCCTGGGCGTTCTTCATCACGACGCCGATCGACGTGCCGGTGAAGGGGTACGAGGCGTTGGTGAAGAATCGTGCGGCATTGATATTCTGCACGGGGTTCGGAGCCACCGCTTCCACCGGCTGGGTGGGGGTGCCCACGGCGCAGGCGTCGAGGATGCCGCCCACATTGGTCGGCGCTCCGCCGACGCCATTGATCAGCGCGAACTGCAACTGCGGATGCTGCGCCGATCCCGCCGTCACCGGATTCACGCAACTGACCGCTGCACTGTCGACGCTGAAGGTGATGAAGCGCGTCGACGCGGCGGAAAATGGAATATTCGTCGTGGTCTGGAACTCGATGGCATTGGCACCCGGATTGGCCTGGGTGTATGCGGTTATGGCGTAGTTGTCCCTGGCCGCCGCCTGGCTCATGCCGGCGACTTCGCCGAGCGCCTGCGCCATCTGGCGAAGCTCGCTCCAGGGACCGAAGGTACCGTCGCTGCATTCGGGCGGACGCGATGCCTGCGTGGTATTGAAATTGAGCACGATGCCGTTGCACGCCGTCAGCCACGGCGCGGCGGCCGCATAGGTTTCCGCGGCCGGCTTCGGCGGCAGGTTCGGCGTGCTGCCGGTGCCCGGGATATCCGGGGCATAGGTGTCCAGACGAATCCAGGTCGGTGTCGTCGTGTTCTGGAAATTCTCGATGAAGATCGGCGTTGCCGCTTGCGGCGTCCCCGGCGTGCCCGGCGTCGTTGCCCTGGCCATAGTTCCGGCGGTCGCGACAGCGATTCCGACCACTGCGAGCAGCAGTGCTTTTGCCAGGTTCCACCCGCCGACGCGAGCGCGTTGTGCGCCTGCTGCCATCTCATTCGCGGCCATGTCATTTCCCCCGTGTGTTTCGGCGCCCCGCTGCAAACGTTTTCGCAACGTCTTCCCGCGTTATTCAATGCGGGCGCCCATAAAGCCGATTTTAAGCAACGCCCTGCGAATACCCGCTCGACTCCGGCGACCCGAAGCGAAAATCCGCACGCGATACCCTTCCCTGCACACTCTGTGCACGGCTATGGGATGCCTGTATTTGTCGGCAGACTGTGAAGAAACCCGGGCGTTGTTACAAAAGTTTACATAGTCCGCTAAAATCCATGCGGCCAATCTAAAATCGATACGAAGCGATGACAGCCGTATGTTAGACGGCGTTCTACCGACCTATTAAAGCGATATTTTCACGGCGCATTGAACCTGTTTTCACGGCGATTTTACGAAGCTCGCCATCCGCGCCGGCGTTACGGCAACCTCGTAGCCGTGGCAAGCCACCGGCTTGTCGCAAGCAGCATTCGCAACTCACCGTGCCGGTTGAGTTGCAGGCATTCGGAAGCGCGCAAACGGGAGCGCTCTCATTGAAGGCGCGGCGGCGACCGTACGCACGCGGCGTGGCGCGTGATGCCGGCCTTCGGGCCGGCTCAGCGACACCGGTGCAGCGACGCGCTGGCGCCCGACGCGCCGCCGCGCGCCTGGATCGCGATACCGGCGAGGCCGTATCACCGTGCTCGTGCGAGCGCCGAGCGGAAGCGGCATCGGCGTGCGCATTTGCGGGCGGAAAGCGCTGCCCCGACGCCGCGGCGGGATACGCAATCACCCGGTGGTAGGATGCCGCCATCGCTACCGTCGCGACGAGGAAAGCCCTTGGACATTTCCGACCTGCTCGCACAAATGTCGACGGAGCATGCCTCCGATCTGTACCTCAGCCACGGCGCGCCGCCCGCCATCGTGGTCGCCGGCGTCTCGCGCTACATCGGCGACAAGGCGCTGACGCCGATCGACACGCACGAGATCGCCTACTCGGTGATGAGCGATCGCCAGCAGAAGGAATTCGAAGCGACGCTGGAAATGAATCTCGGCATCGCGCCGGCCGGCCTCGGGCGCTTTCGCGTCAATGTCTATCGCCAGCGCGGCGAGGTCGCGCTGGCGATCCGCTATATCCCGACCGAAATTCCGAGCATCCAGAGCCTGCGCCTGCCGAGCATGCTGCAGAGCCTGATCATGCTGCCGCGCGGGCTGATCCTGGTGGTCGGTTCGACCGGCTCGGGGAAATCGACCACGCT
>DASWPR010000287.1:0-10484 GCA_036398455.1 Dokdonella sp. | reverse complement strand
GCACCAGCAGCGGATCGCCGCCGATCGGGCCGCTTGCGACCACGCGCACCGGCTCGCCGCTGACGAAACCGAGTTCGCGCAGGCGGCGCGCGATCGGATCGGCGACATGGGCATCTTCGACTTCACGGACCACGGCGGATGCACCCTTCTTCAGCTCGGATAACCGCACGCTCGGACTGCACGCAAATAAGAATGGTTCGCATTATAGACTGTTTCGATGAACCGCGGGGGTTCGCCGGCCGCTTCAGGCGCACGGGTATCATCCGGCCATCGCACCCACCGGGAAGAACGCATGAGCAGCGAAGCCGTCCTGGTCAGCGTCGACCATGCCGTCGCCACCGTCACCTTGAACCGCCCGAGCGTGCACAACGCGTTCGACGACGCGCTGATCGCCGAGCTGACCGCCGCCCTCGCCGCCTGCGAAGCCGACGCCTCGCTGCGCGCCGTCGTGCTGACCGGCGCCGGCGCCTCGTTCTCGGCGGGCGCCGATGTCCACTGGATGCGCGGCATGGCGGCCGCCAGCGAGGACGACAACCGCGCCGATTCGCTGCGCCTGGCGTTGCTGATGCGCACGCTGAATTTCCTCTCGAAGCCGACCATCGCGCGCGTCAACGGCTCGGCTTACGGCGGCGGCGTCGGCCTGGTCGCCTGCTGCGACGTGGCGATCGGCGTCGATGGCGCGAAATTCTCCCTCAGCGAGGTCAAGCTCGGCCTGGTGCCGGCGGTGATCTCGCCGTACGTGATCGCCGCGATCGGCCTGCGCCAGGCGCGCCGCCTGTTCATCGGCGGCGAAGTATTCGACGCCGCCAGCGCGGCACGCATCGGCCTGCTGCATGAAAGCGTGGCGCCGGACCAGCTCGACGAAGCCGTCGCGCGCACCCTGCACTTCTTCGCCAAGGGCGGGCCGGTTGCGCAGGCGGAGGCGAAAAAGCTCGCGCTGCGCGCCGGCGGCATGACGCCCGCATCGGCCGAGCGCATCGATGGCGAAAACGCCGCACTGATCGCGCGCCTGCGCATTTCCGACGAAGGCCAGCGCGGCCTCGGCGCCTTCCTCGACAAGCGCGCGCCCGACTGGGTCTGACGCCGCTCAGTCGTCCGCAAACTGCAGGAGTTCGGGCAGCACGTGCGCATACGCGCGCCAGCGGCCGACCGCGCGCGTGTACACCGGCTGGCGCGCCTGCCAGGTGCTCGACGTGCTGATGACGCTGGCCGGCCGGTCCGTGGTCGTCGCATCGAACGCAGGAATGCCCAGCTCCGCGGCCAGCGCCGCAATGCGCGTTGCCGCCGCGGCGACCAGCTCTTCGTAGCGCAGCGCGTGGATTGCAGTGCCGGCCCTGCGCGCGTGCGCGACCAGGCGCGGCACATCGTGCAGCACGGCGGCGATGTTGGCGAAATCGTAGGCGAAGGCATTCTCCGGCCCGGCAAAATGCTGCATCCAGATCGACAGCGCCGTATCGCAGCTGTTGCGCGTGCAATGGATGATCCTGGCCTGCGGAAACAGCGCGGCGATCAGATCGAGATGCTGGACGTTGAGCGGCTGCTTGTCGATGAACCAGTGCGCGTCGGAATCGTCCTGGCGCAGCTGCGCCAGGTAGGCGCCAGCGATGCGCTCGTACAGCGCGGTATCCGGCTTGCCGGTGCGCGCGATCTGTTGCGCGAAGAACGGCAGCCACGCCAGCTCGCCGCGGTTGCACACCCGGGGCGAACGCGACAGCAGTTCGGCGACCAGCGTAGTGCCCGATCGCGGTGCGCCGACGATGAAGATCGGCACGCAACCGTCGGCTGACGCCGAGCGCGACGGCAGCGCCTTGGCGCCGAGGCGCGCTTCGACGGCACGGCGCCAGTTCTTGCGCGACCACGGCGTCGCCGCGGCGATCAGAGCATTCGCTTCACGCAGGCAGCGCGCCGCCTGCCCGACGTCGCCCAGATCGTCGTACGCCTTGCCGAGGGCGAACAGCACCGAGGCGCGTGCGCGATGGCTGAGATCGTCGCGCAGCAGCAGGCCGTGGAACCGCGCGAAGTCCGGATGCTGCGCGTCGTCGTAGCGCTGCAGGCTGGCGAGTGCATTGGCTGCCTCCCAATCGACCGCCAGCGGACTGTTTTCCAGTGCGAACAGGTAGCGCTCGCGTGAACGGGCGAAGTCGCCGAGCTGGACATGCAGCATGCCGGCGTACGCATGCAGGCGCGGATCGCGCGAACCTGCAGCGATTTCGCGCTCGCAGATCTCGGCCGCGGCGCGCTTGCGCCCGCATTCGTCGAGCAGCTCGATCGCCTGGATCGTGATCGCCGTGCTCTGCCGCGCCTGATCGAACAGCGCACGCAGGACCGTTTCAGCCGCCCGCATGCGGCCTTGTTCTTTGCGCAGCCGCGCCAGCATGAACACGGCGGCAGCCTGTGCCGGGTGGCGCTCGAGCAGCGCTTCGAGGATCGTTTCGGCTTCGGCGCGATGCTGTTGCTGCCAATGCATCCCGGCCATCGCCAGGTTCAGTTCGATGTCGTCCGGATGTTCGGCAAGCGCCGCCGCGAACACGCCGGCCGCAGCCTCCGGATCGCCGCGCAGCACGAGCGCACGTCCGCATTCGAGCCAGAGCCCGGCTGACGATCCGGCCAGCGCCTGCAGCACGCGCGCACGCGCGCCGGCGGCGCCGAGACCGGCGCGCAGCCGCAGGTACTCGTCGGCGCGCCGGACCGCATCGTCGAACGCGCCGGAATGTCCTGCCGACGGGTGGAAATCCGCCATTCGCCAGATGCTCCGTGACTCCAGCCGGCCATGCTACCGTAACCGGCCAGCCCCCCTCATCCGCGTTGGAGCAGCACCATGCTCGATCACATCGGCATTCCGGTTTCCGATTACGCCGCCAGCAAGTCGTTCTACGAACGAGCGCTGGCGCCGCTGGGCATCGCCATCGTCATGGAAGTCACGCCCGAGCAAACCGGCGACGACTACGCCTGCGGGTTCGGCGCGCAGGGCAAGCCGTTCTTCTGGATCGGTCGCGACACGGCGCAATCCCACACGCACGTCGCCTTCGTGGCGCCGCGCCGCGCCGATGTCGATGCGTTCCATCGCGCCGGGCTCGCCGCCGGCGGCCGCGACAATGGTGCGCCGGGCCTGCGGCCGCACTACCACGAGAACTACTACGGCGCGTTCGTGCTCGATCCGGATGGCCACAATATCGAAGCCGTCTGCCACGTTCCCGCCTGACCGAGAACCGCGCATGTTCAAACGCATCCTGATCGCCAACCGGGGCGAGATCGCCTGTCGCGTCATCCGCACGTGCAGGCAGCTCGGCGTGCAGACCGTTGCCGTGTACTCGGACGCCGATGCCACCGCGCAGCATGTACGCCAGGCCGACGCCGCGTATCCGATCGGCGGTCCGCGCCCGGCCGATTCGTACCTGCGCGGCGATGCGATCATCGAGGTCGCGCTGCGCAGCGGCGCCGAGGCTATCCATCCCGGCTACGGGTTCCTTTCCGAGAACGCGGATTTCGCCGAAGCGGTCGAACGTGCGGGCCTGGTCTTCATCGGACCTTCGGCGCAGTCGATGCGGCGCATGGGCTCGAAAGCCGGCGCGAAGGAGCTGATGGCCGCGCGCGGCGTGCCGGTCGTGCCGGGCTATACCGGCGAGGACCAGGACCCTGCCCTGCTCGCGCGCGAAGCCGGCCGCGTCGGCTTCCCGCTGATGATCAAGGCGGCCTATGGCGGCGGCGGCAAGGGCATGCGCATCGTGCGCGCAGCGGACGAATTCGCGCCGAACCTGCAAAGCTGCCAGCGCGAAGCGAAGAACGCCTTCGGCCGCGACCGCGTGCTGCTGGAGCGCTACATCGAACAGCCGCGGCATATCGAATTCCAGGTGTTCGGCGATTCGCACGGGCACATCGTGCATCTGAACGAGCGCGAGTGTTCGGCGCAGCGGCGCTACCAGAAAGTGCTCGAGGAAACGCCCTCGCCGTTCGTCACGCCGGCGCTGCGTACGCAGATGGGCGAAGCCGCGGTCGCGGCCGCGCGCGCGCTCGACTACGTCAACGCAGGCACGGTCGAGTTCATCGTCGGGCCGTCCGGCGATTTCTATTTCATGGAGATCAATACGCGCCTGCAGGTGGAACACCCGGTCACCGAGCAGGTGCTCGGCCTCGACCTGGTCGAACTGCAATTGCGCGTCGCCGCCGGCGAAGAACTGCCCGGCTCGCTGATCCGCAGCACGTCGATCCCGGCGAACGGGCACGCGATCGAGCTGCGCCTGTACGCCGAGGATCCGGAACAGGGCTTCCTGCCCGGCTCGGGCAAGCTCGAACGCCTGAGCCTGCCGGCGCCGTCGCCGCACGTGCGCATCGATTCGGGCGTGATCGAAGGCGATACGGTGACGATCTTCTACGATCCGATGATCGCCAAGCTCATCGTGTGGGATCGCGACCGCGCCAGCGCGCTCGTGCGCATGCGCGAGGCGCTCGCCGCCTGCGATGTGGTCGGGCTGAAATCCAACGTCGATTTTCTCGAACGCCTGGTGCGTCATCCGGCCGTGATCGAGGGGCGCATCGATACCGGCTATCTCGATCGGCATCTGGACGAGTTCGTTCCCGCCGTGGGAACCCGCGCGGGCGCTGGCGAAACCGCCGACGCGCTGTTCGCCGCCGCGACCACCTGGCTGCTGCACGAGGAAGCCTGCGTGCCGCAGCTCGCACGCGCATCGGGCGATCCGCATTCGCCGTGGGCGCGTGCGGACGGCTGGCGCCTGGGCCATCCGGGCAAGCGCATCGTCGCCCTGGTCGAGCGCGGCGAGCGTGTCGAGATCTCGGCGCATGGCGCGGACGGCGCCTACCGGCTTGAAAGCGGCATTTCGAAACGCAACGTGACCAGCGCGGCGCTGCGCGACGACACGCTGACGGCGACCATCGATGGCGTCACCCGGCGCTGGCACATCGCCGTCGACGACGGCCGCGTGAATGTGCACGACGGCGCGCAGCGCCAGGCCTACGCGCATGCGCCCGCGTTCGAGTACGCCGTCAAAGGCGTCGCGAGTGGCGACCGCGTGACGGCGCCGATGCCGGGGCGCATTGTCGTCGTCAAGACGAAGCCCGGCGACGAAGTCATCGAAGGCCAGGAGCTGCTGGTGATGGAAGCGATGAAAATGGAACTGACCCTGCGCGCACCGCGCGGCGGACGCGTCGAGACGGTGCAGGCCGCCGCCGGCGATTTCGTCGAAGCCGATGCGGTGCTGGTGCGACTGGCCGACGCGGTGCCTGCGGCATGAGCGCGCCGGGCGCGGTACGCATCGTCGAGGTCGGCGCGCGCGACGGCCTGCAGAACGAAAAGACGATCATTGCGACCGCGACCAAGATCGAGCTGATCGACCGCCTCTCGGCGACCGGCCTGCGCACCATCGAAGCGACCAGTTTCGTCAGCCCCAAATGGGTGCCGCAGCTGGCCGATGCAGCCGAGGTGTATGCGGCGATCGCGAAGAAACCCGGCGTCGCCTATCCGGTCCTGGTGCCCAATCTGCAGGGCTACGAACGCGCACGCAGCGTCGGCGCCGACGAGATCGCGGTGTTCACGGCCGCCTCCGAAGCGTTCAACCGCAAGAACATCAACGCGTCGATCGACGAATCGATCGAACGCTTCGTGCCGGTGATCGAACGCGCGCACGCCGACGGCGTCAAGGTGCGCGGCTACGTCTCGACCGTGCTCGGCTGCCCGTACCAGGGCGACGTGGCGGTCGCCGACGTCGTGCGCGTCGCCGAGCGCCTGCACGCGCTCGGCTGCTACGAGATATCGCTCGGCGATACGATCGGAATCGGCACGCCGGCGAAGGCGCGCGCGATGCTGCATGCGGTTGCCGCTTGCGTACCGATCACGGCGCTCGCGGTGCACTTCCACGACACCCGCGGGCAGGCGCTGGCGAACATTCTCGCCTGCCTGGAGGAAGGCGTCGCCGTCATCGACAGCGCGGTCGCGGGCACCGGCGGCTGTCCCTACGCGAAGGGCGCCACCGGCAACGTCGCCAGCGAAGACGTCGTCTACATGCTCGAAGGACTCGGCATCGCCACCGGCATCGACCTTCCCGCGCTGATCGCGACCGGTCTGTGGCTGAGCGCGCAACTGGGCCGCGAAACCTCCAGCCGGGTCGCGCGCGCCAGCCTCTGATCCTGCAGCCGTTGATACAAAAAGGTGGAAAACCGTCAATTTGCACACAGCCTTCACGCCCCGCGCCCTGCTGGAATGCTAAGGTCTGAAACCAGACTCGGATTCGCGCAGGATCGGGAACGACGCGATGCAGCAGAACGCGATATCGCCGGAAAACGCTGACCTCGCCGCCTGGATCGACAGTCTCCACGGCGGCCGCAATTCGACGCAGTCCGCGATCGACACGCTGCTCGATCTCGCCGCACGGCCCGACACCAGCGCCGCGGCGCGCAAGACACTGGCCGAGACGATCAATACCCTGCGCGGCCAGGAAAATGCGGCGCTCGCAATCGCCACGCGCCATCGGGCCTTCATCGAAGCGATCCCGGATGCCGTCACCCTGCATGACGAACTCGGCGACGTGCTCGACGCCAACGCAGCCGCCTGCCGCCTGTACGGTCATTCGCGCAGCGTCCTGCTGACGTTGAACCTGCACGACCTCAGCCCGGCACTGCCGCCCGGCCACATCGGGCACGTGATCGAATCCTGCCAGTCGGACCAGACCTTTACGCTGGAAACGACGATCCGCCGCGGCGACGGGCGCGATTTTCCGGTCGAAGTGCACTCGAACGTCTATCTCGACGGCAACGAACAGCGCGTGCTCAACGTCGCGCGCGGCATCGGCCACTGGCAGCGCACCGCCAATGCGCTGCGCGACGCCGAGCAGCGCTATCGCATCATGCTGCACTCGATGGACAAGGGCGTCGTCGTGCGCGATGCCGGCGGACGCATCGTCTACGGCAATCCCGCCGCGTACCGCATGTTCGAGGTCAGCGAAAGCCAGATGGGGCATCTGGAACGCGAGGACTTCCCCGACTGGCGCTACTTCGACACGCAGGGCGAAGTGATCATGCCGTGCGATCTGCCGTCGATGCGCGCACTGCGCACGGGCGTGGCGATCGAGTCGGAACTGATCTGCTTCTGGCTGCCGCATCTGAGCCAGCCGCTGTGGCTCGCTGCGGCCGCGGTGCCGCTGTTCCGCGGCGACTGCGACAAGCCCTACCAGGTCGTGTCGACCTTCACCGACGTGACCGAGCTCAAACGCACGCGCGACCTGCTCGAACGCACGCAGGCGATCGGCCACATCGGCGGCTACGAGCTGATCCTGGCGTCGAACGAGCTGTACTGGACCGACGAGATGTACCGCCTGTTCGACCTGCCCGGCGATACGCCGATCTCGTTCGATCGCGCGATGGACCTGCTCGAACCGCGCAGCCGCGAACGCGCGCAGCTCGACATCGACGAGATCCGCAAGGGCGCCGGCGGCCCGTTCGAATACGAAATCGTCACCGCGCTCGGGCGGCGGCGCTGGATCAGCGTCGAATCGCGGCCGGTGCGGCGCGGCGACGCGATCTACAGCGTGACCGGCATGTGCCACGACATCACCGCGCGCAAGCTGCTCGAGCGCGAACTGCGGCGCAAGGCGGTCACCGACCCGGTCACCGGCCTGCCCAATCGCGAGAACATCCTGGAGGAACTCAACCGCCAGATCATCGCGACGCGCGACCGCATCGGGCCGGTGCTGCTGTATGTCGATCTCGACCGCTTCAAGGTGATCAACGACATCCTCGGCGCGGCGACCGGCGACCGCCTACTGGCGAGTGCAGCGCGCCGGCTGCAGGAATGCCTGCCGGAGGGCGCGCACTGCGGGCGCTTCGCCGGCGACGAATTCCTCGTCGTGCTGCCGCGTTCGATGCGCGAAGCGGAGCCGGGCGAGATCGCCGAAACGATCAATGCGCGCTTCCGCCGACCGTTCGAATACGGCGGCGAAGAATTCGTGATCACCGCGTCCGTCGGCATCGCGCGCTTTCCGGAAGCCGGCACCACCGTGCAGCAGCTGCTGCTGCATGCCGATGCGGCGATGAGCGAAGCGAAGCATCGCGGCCGCAGCACCTGGCAGGCGTTTTCGCACTCGATCGCACGGCGGCTGGAAAACAGCATCGTGATCGAGGGCCAGCTGCGCAATGCACTCGCCAACCGCGAGCTGCGCCTGGTCTACCAGCCGCAGGTCGAGCTGGAACACGGCCGCGTCGTCGCCATCGAGGCGCTGCTGCGCTGGGACCATCCGCAGCGCGGCGAGCTGCATCCCCTCGCCTTCGTGCAGCACGCCGAAAGCTCGGGCGACATCGTCGCGATCGGCGCCTGGGTCATCGACGAAGCCTGCCGCCAGCTGCGCGCATGGCGCGACGACGGCCTGCCGCTGCAGCGCGTCGCGGTCAACGTGTCGTACCGGCAGCTGCTCAGCGAGTCGTTCCTCGACGCCGTGCTGTCGTCGCTGCGCCGCCACCAGTTGCCGGGCGCGGCGCTCGAGCTGGAGATGATCGAGCGCATGCTGATCGAGGACACGCCCGATACGATGCAGATGTTCAAGGAGCTGCGCGATGCCGGCGTCACGATCACCATCGACGATTTCGGCGAAGGCTATTCGGCGCTGAACTACCTGCGCCGGCTGCCGGTCGACGGCTTCAAGATCAGCTACGACTTCATGCGCCGCATCCCGGCCAGCGCCGCCGACACGGCGATCTGCGAGGCGATCATCCGCGTCGGCCACGGCCTCGGCCTCAGCATGGTCGCCGAAGGCGTCGAAACCGAGGAGCAGCGCCAGTTCCTGCTGCAGCATGGCATGAAGCTCGGTCAGGGCCACCTGTTCAGTGCGGCCCTGCGCGCCGAAGCGATCGACGGGTTCGTCCGCGCACGCGAACAGGCTGCACCGAACTGAGACGCCGCCGGCATCGCTATACTGGCGTCTTCTCCCGACGCGGCCCGGTCCATGCCCGCCAAACTCGCTCCAGACCGCCAGCGCGGCCTGATCATCGCCAGCGGCGACATCGGTGCAGACGATCGCGGCACCCAGTTGCTCGCCCGCCTGCTCGGCCTGCTCGGCCCGCAGCCGCGCATCGTCATCATCGGCGCGCCGGATACGCCGGACGACGGCGACGGCGATATCGAAAGCGCGCTGTTCGGCATCGGCGCCGGCGAGATCCGCCGGCAGATCCTGCACGCACGTGCGGACAGCGACCAGCGCGTCCTGCTCGATGCGATCGAGCACGCGCAGCTCGCAATCCTGCTGTCCGAACAGCCGCTGCGGCTGTCGACCTTGATCGGCGGCACCCAGCTCGCGCGCGCGATCCGGCGCCGCAATGCCGACGGCATGGCGGTCGCCGGCTGTGGCGCGGGCGCCGCATTGCTGTGCGAGCACATGCTGACGCACGGCACCGAAGGCGCTACTCCGCGCATCGGCGGCGCCAGTCTCGCGCCCGGGCTCGGCCTGACCAATCGCGTCGTGATCGACCAGGGCGGCCATGCCAGCGATCGTCTCGGCCGCCTGCTCGCCGCGCTCGCGCTGAATCCGTTCGCGCTCGGCCTTGGTCTCGATGCCGCCACCGCCGCCGTGATCGGCCCGGACAACGTGCTCGAAGTCATCGGCAGCGGCGGCGTCACGGTGATCGATCCGGCCGAGATGGCGGACTCGAATGCAGCCGAACTCGCCACCGGCGCGCCGATCCGCATCACCAACCTGCGCCTGCATGCGCTGACCGGCGGTGCGCGCTACGACCTCGATTTCCGCCGCACGGTGGACTGACTCCGCGGCAGCGTCGACGCGATCAGTCCGATCGTTGCCCCAGGCGCTGCCACTGCGCCACGACTTCATCGATGCCGATGCGATCCACACGGCCGCCGTAGAGCGGGCCGCCGAGTGTGTTGACGCCGCCGCCGAACGGATTGCGCGGTTTCCAGGTCCGCGGCGATACGCGACCGAACAGGACGACCAGCGGACACCCCAACGCCGCGGCCAGGTGGGCCGGCCCGGTATCGACCGACACCATGCTGTGCGCCACCTGTGCGAGCGCCATCAGGCGGCGCAGCGGCAGCGCGCCGGCCACCGCGAGCACGCCGTCGATGCCAGCCGCTGCACGCAGGCGCTCGGCATACGCCGCTTCGGCCGCGCTGCCGCAGATCAGCACCCTCGCCTGCGGCAGCAAGGCGCGCATGCGCCGAACGAGCTCGCCCCAGCGGTCGGCGGGCCAGAACTTGTCGTCGTCGTCGGCCGAGCGGAAACCGAACCGGCGTTTCGTGCGCTTGTTGGCCGGCTGCAGCAGGATCAGCGGCGCGTGTGCGATGCCGAGCGAGCTCAGCCACACCGCAAGGTCGGCGCGGTCGTCCGCGTTCACCTCGAAGCGCGGTGCAGGCGCCGGATCGGCCGCGGTCGAGGCGGACACGCCAGCGGTGAACGCCGGTGCTGCCTCGTCGCCGAAGCGCAGCAGATAGTCGATCCAGTGCTCGCCGGCGCGCATCGGCGTATCGA